>JBGTCB010000665.1:0-22327 GCA_041748995.1 Saprospiraceae bacterium
AATTTTCTTCGAAAATTTATTCAATTATATGCTTCGCCTTACTTCGTTGATCGCCTGCCTGGCAGGCCATGTCAGACAGGTCAGTCAGACAGCTACGGCTATCTTTCTTCCTCGACCCGACGCTAAAGCTCTGGGCGACTCCCTCCGCCTGGGAGGCTTCGGCCTCCGGAGGACGGCGTCCAGCCTTGTTGGCTTGCATCTTAATTAAATTTTTACTCATTCAGAGGTAGATAGAGGTGCCCCTTTAAAAGAAACGATTAGGGATTTAGATGATTGATTTACAATCATCAAATAAATCAATAAATTTCTAATACATAATTTGGGATCGATTTCCTAAGTACTCCACGAGTTCATTACCTTTGAACATATGTCAGAAATTCCTCAGGTCAATCAAAAAATCAGTCCCTTATTTAAAGAGGCTTATGCAGCTTTAAATCCCGCTCAACTAAGTGCCGTAGATCACATTGATGGTCCGGTATTGGTGATAGCGGGTCCGGGTACGGGAAAAACCCAAATATTGGCATTGCGAATCGGGAATATCCTGATCAGGACGGATACCCAACCTCAGAATATTCTCTGTTTAACCTACACAGACGCAGGAGCTATTGCAATGCGTAAAAGGTTATTACAGTTTATTGGTCCGGATGCTTATAAAATCCAGGTTCATACCTTTCATTCATTTTGTAATCAGATCATCCAGGACAATCAGGAAATTTTCTCCGATTATGCCACCCTAATGCATATTTCTGATCTGGAGAAAGCTCAGATGTATCGTGATTTGATCGATCATTTGCCAATAGACAACCCTCTTAAGAAACTGAGGGGAGCGCACTATTTCGAAGCAAAGAGACTCGATAAACTTTTTTCTACGATCAAGAAAGAGTTTTGGACACCGGAGTTAATCCAGCAAAAGATTGATGAAGAAATCGATTCTGTTGACCGTGATAAAAGTGTTACATACTTCTATCAAAAGAATGGAAAGAATTTTAAGGCAGGTGACCCTAAGAAAGGATATTATGATCTTATCAGGAATATGAATTTGCTAACAGAAGCCGTCAAGCTTTTTGAACCATTCCAGGCAAAGATGCGGGATGCCGGTCGTTACGACTTTGATGATATGATCCATTGGGTTGTCAGGGCTTTTAAGGAAGATGATCTTCTGCTGGCATCTTATCAGGAGAGATTTCTTTATTTGCTGGTGGATGAATATCAGGACACCAACGGATCTCAAAATGAAATTATCCGGATGCTGGCCGACTATTGGGAGAAACCTAACCTTTTCGTGGTAGGTGATGAAGATCAGGCCATATTTCGGTTTCAGGGGGCAAACATGACCAACTTAAAGCAGCTCTATGAACAGTATGATCCCAAACTTATTGTCCTGACGGAAAATTATCGTTCAACCCAACCTATTCTCGATGTTGCGATGAATCTTATCAGGCACAATGAGGAACGCCTGGGAAATCAGGTTCCGGAGATCGACAAAAAACTTAAGGCCAATCGTTCATCTGATGAAGACACAGCTCCAAAAGTCTTTGAGTATCTGAATATAGCTCAGGAGGAGACAGCAGTATTTCAAGCATTGCTGGAACTCCATAAACAGGGAGAAATCCTGAATGAGATAGCCGTAATCTACCGTCGGCATGCCCAGGCAACCAATTTAATCAAGGCATTGACTTATCATAATATTCCTGTCGATGTCAAACACCGGGTTAATATTCTGGAGGATCCCTTGATACTGAACATCGAGTGTATCCTGAGCTTTCTCCGGCAGGAATTTGATAATCCGGGATATAACGACCGTTTGCTTTTCAAGATCATGCACTACCGGTTCTTCCATATTGTTCCGGTTGACCTGGCCCGGCTTGCCCAATTTTGCTGGAGAGATCCTAAGGCACCCATTTCATTTCGGCAAACGATCAAAGACCGGGAACTTCTGCAGACATTGAATCTCACCAATGTCCCGACGATATTGGCATTCAGTGAGATACTGGATTGCTGGATTCAGCGTATACCCCATGTAACCCTCCAGGTGCTTTTTGAATATATTCTTAAGGAAGGTAATATTTTTGGCGACATCATGAGTGGCGAGCTACGCACCTACCGAATGCAGGTTGTCGCCACTTTTTTTAACTATCTCAAAGCAGAAAGTCATCGCAACCCTTCGATGGACCTAGGTGCACTATTGGACACTATGATTCAGATGAGGGAGATTGGGTTACCTATGCCTATGCATAGTCTGATTCGAAATAAGGATGGCATCAATTTCCTGACTGCTCATGGGGCCAAAGGACTGGAATTCAAATATGTCTTCATCATCGGATGCAATCGCCGGAACTGGGAAAAGATTGGTGGTCAAAATCAGGGCTTCAGCCTGCCTTCCACCCTGCAGGATCCCAGTCAGGAAGCCGACGAACGTGATGAGAGAAGATTGTTTTATGTAGCATTGACGAGAGCAAAAGAACGCCTCACCCTGTCATTTGCTGCCGAGAACCTCAATGGCATGCCGGACGAACATTCACAATTTATAGATGAGTGTATGAGTTCCACAAGCTCGGAATTTAAAGAGCAACAGATCATGCCCCGGGACACTGTTGAATTTTACCATTCTTTACTTGATAATAAAGACCAGGCGCTTCCTTTGCTTGATAGTGACCTAATTGACAAAAAACTGGAAAGATTGGTACTTTCACCCACTGCCTTAAATCAATTTCTGGCTTGCCCCCGATCTTTTTATTTTGAATCAATTTTAGGTGTTCCTTTAGCCAACAACCAATACCTTGGATTTGGCAATGCTGTACATGATGCACTTCATTTATTCTTAAATAAATTAAGGGATGGCTTGGATACTGGCCCTGAGGTAATCGGAGATCTATTTGAAAGTGCTATGGAGAAATTTCGGTCTTTCTTTACTGGAATGCAGTTTGAAAACTACCTGGCTCATGGCAGGGATATTCTACCAAAATTTATTAATGACAAACTGACATTTTGGAGAGATATGGAGCTGATCATTCCTGAAAAAGGAATCAATCATGTGCATCATAACGGAGTACCAATTACTGGCAGGCTTGACTTACTAATCAAAAGCAGGGATGGCCGAATCAGCGTCATTGATTTCAAAACCGGAAATGTCGATAATTCAATGCAAATTAGACAGAAACTAAAGCGAGTTGTCGATTTTTCCGATAAAGGTGGTGACTACTGGAGGCAGGTCGTCTTCTATAAAATTCTTCTCGCTTCCAGAGGTGATCCTGCCGTGCAGATGGATGAAGGGATTATGAGCTTTGTAGAGCGGGATAAGTATGGTAGATTTTTGGATGAACAATATTTAATCAGCCAGGTTGAGTATGAGATTGTGTCCAAACAGTTGGTAGATTCCTATCAAAAGATGAAAAACCATGAATTTGATGTCGATTGTGGCCGAAACGATTGTACCTGGTGCAGTTTCATTAAAAACGATTATGTCTTACTGCCTGAATCAGGCAAGGAAAAGGAAGACGATAGTCGGGATTCTCTCCTTTTTGGTCAGGAGGCACTCCAGCTGCATTTTGATTTTTAAATAGTAAATACGTCAATATTCGCTTTATCCCGAATTAATTCAAATCAAATCTTTCTTTTCAAAAATGATGCTTCGGTTTTCCTTCGAATTGAAAATCAAAACATGAATTCTATTACGGACGAAACACATTTTATTAATCGATTGAAAAATTGTTCACATTCGTTTTAGATTTAGCCAAAAAACTATAAATGTTGAAAAATCAAAATCAAATTGCAGTTTTTATGTTATGATAATTTGCAGTGAATTCTTAATCGCATTTAATTTTTCCTAATGCCATTCCTTCTAAGTGGATCCATATCCATTTTCCGGCTACACCATCTATAGAGTGATTCCCTTAGATGAATGCCACTTAGAGTGATACTGAATTATAGATTACTAAATCATTTTTTATGAAAAATCTTCTTTTTGGATTAAGTGCGTTACTAATTTGTTTCCCAAAAGCTTTTACACAAGATACCATCGACCTTGGTCAGCTACAGCACTTTCCCGGATTTATAGATTTTTATTGGGAAGATGCTAAGGGGAAATTATATCTGGATATCCATCATTTTGATGAGGAATTTCTTTACAATAATGGTCTTTCTGCCGGGGTAGGATCGAATGATCTCGGATTAGACCGGGGTCAGCTGGGTGCAACCCATGTGGTCACTTTTACTAAAGTCGGAAACAAGATACTGCTCAAAGCTAAAAACCTTGCTTACCGGGCTGATAGTGATAACCCACTGGAAAGAAGGGCGGTAGAAGAAGCTTTCGCTGAATCCGTACTCTGGGGATTTCCGGTTATTCAAAGAACCGGTCAGGGCTATCTGGTGGATGCAACAAATTTTATCGTACGGGATGCACATGGTGTAGGTACCAGTTTGGCGGGTAGTGGACAGGGATCTTACCGGTTAGACGAAACCCGGAGTGCCATGTTTTTAGCCAGAACGAAGAATTTTCCTCAAAACAGTGAGTTCGAGGCTACCATCACTTTGACCGGTGATGTAAAAGGAAATATTATCGGAACCGTAGTACCCAGCCCGGATGCTGTGACTGTAAGACAACATCATTCTTTTGTCGAATTACCTGGCGCAGGCTATAAACCAAGGGCTTTTGATCCACGTTGTGGATATTTTCCCCTTACCTATTTCGATTATGCAACGGACATCAATGAACCGATTGAAAAACGGCTTATCAGCAGACATCGACTGGCGAAAAAGAACCGGGACCTGGCGATGAGCGAAGCAGTGGAGCCCATTATTTACTATGTAGATGCTGGTGTGCCGGAACCGATAAAATCAGCCCTGATCGATGGGGCATCCTGGTGGGACCAGGCCTTTGAGGCGGCGGGATACAAAGATGCATTTTTGGTTAAGGAAATGCCTGGGGATGCCGATCCGATGGATGTGCGGTATAATCTGATTCAATGGGTACATCGTTCTACCCGGGGGTGGTCATACGGTTCGTCAGTTGTTGACCCCCGAACGGGTGAGATTATTAAAGGGCATGTTTCTTTAGGGTCTTTAAGGGTGCGACAAGATTATCTGATTGCACAAGGCCTGGATGCTGCTTTCAAATCAGGAAAATCAGACGAACCGCTGGTTGAGATGGCTCTGGCTCGTCTTCGCCAACTGTCAGCCCATGAAGTCGGCCATACTTTGGGACTTGCACATAACTTTGCTGCTTCGACCAATGAACTTGCGTCGGTGATGGATTATCCACATCCGTACATCACCCTGAATGATGACGGGGAAACCGATTTTTCTAAGGCTTATGATGACAATATCGGAGCATGGGACGTCCGCGTCATTCTTTATGGATATCAGGATTTTTCGGATAATGTTGACGAACCTACGGCATTGCAGACTCTTTTGCAGGAGAATGACAGCCGGGCACTGCGATATATTTCGGATCAGGACGCCAGGCCAATTTATGGTGCCCATCCATCTGGTCATTTGTGGGATAATGGAGCTTCTCCGATTGAAGAGCTAGATCGAATGATCCTTGTGCGATCCGCTGCCTTAGAAAAATATGGTCTTGATAACATTCCGGATGCGACCCCCCTTGGGGAGTTGGAACGGGTCCTGGTGCCCTTATACCTTAGCCTGCGCTACCAGACCGAGGCCGTTTCGAAGCTCATAGGAGGTGTCAACTATAGTTATGCAGTGAAAGGTCAGGTAAATGAACAGACGAAGATGGTAGATCCTCAAATTCAACAACAAGCAGTGAATGGATTACTGAAAGTGCTTGATCCGGAAATCCTCACGCTTCCCGAGTCTATCATTTCTTTAATTCCACCTCCTGCTTACGGCTACCAAAGAGACCGTGAATTATTTAAGGTGCGAACCGGAATCACCTTTGATCCGATCGGAGCTGCTGAATCTTCTGCTGCATGGACATTGAGATTGATGTTAGACCCTCAGCGTCTGAGTCGACTTCTGGAACAGAATGCCAGAAATCCAGTCCTCATGTCCGTTGAAACCTATCTTGATCAGATCGCACAAGCCACCCGGCAGTTTGTCTTGAATAATGTTCATCTAAAGAAATCTGTTGCTGAAGTAATAGAATCCGAATTTGTCAACAGCCTGATCAGACTAGCTGTTGATACATCCGGCCATCATCAGGTTTCCGGCGCTGCCAGGCAAAAATTGCAAACTTACCAATTGAGCTTAAGTGACACAGCCAATTCTCACACCATATCTATCCTTGCCCGTATCAGTCATTTTTTTGATAATCAGTCAGAATATAAGGAAATGCCCAGATTGCCCATGCCAGATGGATCACCAATCGGCTGCACCAATGATTTTTAAATTAGTAAATGTCATTTCTTTGTAGAATCTGGCCAAAGAGATCAGGAAGTAGAATAGCTACATTACAATGCAGAGGGCTCGGAAGTTTAGATAAACCGTTTCTTTAGCTCGGGAGAAGGCACCATACAGGCTTCCCTCCTGCCAAAAATATGATAACGGTTCCGGGCAATGAATCTGTAGATCGGGTCTCTGATAAAGAGGGGTATGAAGTGGATATGCCTCAGTATGTTATAGGGAAATTTAAGATAATGACTTATTCTGATCGCGGCTGTTGACTGACTATATAGGTTACCATTTTCCATGAGAATAATTGAATCTATATCCGGTGGGAGTTTGCTTGCAATCTGTTGACCCATCTCGCTCTGCAGAGCAGCAAAAAGCAGTTGATTGTCCCGCTCGTTCCTGAGGATAAATTGGACGACGCCATTACATAGGTTACATACTCCGTCGAAGAACAGAACCGGTGCTTTGCTGGTAAATTGTTCTTGTGGTTCCACTTGAATAGGTAAACAACTTAAACAAAAGTACGCTCGTATAGTTGGCCTATATCTCCAACAGGGCAGATCTCGATGTGTTTTGGTTCAAAATCCATGCTCTTGGCATGAAACTTTGATAAGTAGATTTTTGTGAAACCAAGCCTTTCTGCTTCTAAAATCCGTTGTTCTAACCTGGTTACAGATCTGATCTCACCGGACAAGCCAATCTCTCCGGCAAAACAGGTAGTGGCCGGAATAACCAGATCTTCCAGTGAGGATATAAGTGCACACATCACAGAAAGATCGATTGCCGGATCAGTGACTTTGATACCCCCGGCAATATTGAGAAATACGTCTGAATGACCATAAAACAAGCCACAGCGTTTCTCCAGGACAGCCAAAAGCATGTGAAGTCTTCTAAGCTCAAAACCGGTCGTTGACCTCTGGGCCGTGCCATAAACAGCTGCACTCACCAAAGCCTGGGCTTCAATCAGAATTGGCCTCTGACCTTCCAGTGTTGCACCGACAGCATTACCGCTACTTTGATGATCGCTTTGACTTAGCAGCATTTTAGAAGGATTGGATACCGGACTTAAACCTCTCTGGTGCATTTCGTAGATACCCAGCTCATCTGTAGATCCGAACCGGTTCTTATGGGTACGTAGTAGTCGAAATACATGATTCCGGTCTCCCTCAAATTGTAACACTGTATCGACAATATGTTCTAATACCTTAGGCCCAGCCAGCGATCCATCTTTCGTAATGTGACCAATGATAATCACCGGGATACTGGTTTCCTTGGAAAAACGCTGCAAAATCGTCGTACAGTCGCGCACCTGGGATATTGTACCAGGTGCAGATTCAAGCAAACTTGAGAAAATGGTTTGGATAGAATCAATGATAATCAATGTTGGATTTAGATCTTTACTTGCCAGCAATATCTTTTCCAGGTTGGTCTCTGCCAGGATAAAAGTATTGCTTTGATTCCCTCCCAGCCGGTCAGCCCGGAGCTTTATCTGATGGTTGCTTTCTTCTCCGGAAACATAGAGTGTTTTGCCCTGCCAGGCCATGGCCATTTGCAACAATAACGTGGATTTACCAATGCCTGGATTTCCTCCAATAAGGGTTATTGAGCCGGCAACAAGGCCTCCACCAAGTACCCGGTCCAATTCACTATCACCAGTGGAACTCCGGCTAACCTGGAGAGATGCAATATCCGAAATAGCTATGGGTTTTGGGTTTGGGCCATCAACGGACCATACTTGCGGTCCAGATACAGAAGGTTGTTTCGCAACTCTTTCTTCCTCAGATGTATTCCATTCTTCGCAATAAGGGCACTTACCAATCCACTTTGGTGAAGTTGCACCACAAGAATTGCAGGAATATTGGGTTTTTATTTTAATCATTGTATATTTAGGCAATCTCCAAAAGTTCTTGCATCTGCTAAGGTAAAAAATGGATTACCGATAACCGCGCCTCACCGTAACTCACGGTGTAAATTCCATTTTTATAATAGCAATAACTTGATATTCAGCTAATTAATTTAGCAATGAATTGGGGTAGCTAAAATTATTCTGCACAAAATTTGTGGGTCGACTGTTTGCAAATGCAACAATAGGAAGAATTAATCCGGCAGATCTCTAAAGGAGACAAACTAATTTAGTATGCCAGGTGTTAAGAAGTAGATTGTTTTCATTTGGTTTTTTGGGGTTATACGGGGTGCTAGTTTACTAGCGCCCTGTTTTTATTCTGCAATTGGGTAATGGGTACCTTTAAAAACCTCTGCGTTTAGGCGATCCGAGCGGTACTATCTTTTTTGAATTCTACAAAATCAGATAATACCGACAATGATAATAACCAGGGCTTCAAAGTTTCAAGGTGACCGGGTTATTATAGTATCTAATCTTTGTAGCTTTGTCAAAAAAAGTGGAACAATTAACCTTACATATAGAAAGTTTGATTTTTGCTGCAGAGCAACCGATTAAGTTGAATGAGATTATCGAATGCCTCGAAGCAGCCTTTGAAACTCCTATGGCTGAAGAAGATGTACTCCAGGCCCTGGAAGTCATTCACCAACGGTTTGATACAGACGAGTACTCATTTGGATTGCAACAAATTAATGAGGGATACTGCTTTCTGACCAAAGGCGCTTATCACCACCTTATTGGCCAGTATCTTAAACAGCATACGAGAAAGATGCTATCAAAATCGGCTTTGGAAACCTTGGCAATCATCGCTTATAAGCAACCAGTGACCAAAGCTGAAATTGAAAGTATCCGGGGAGTCAATTGCGATTATACCATTCAAAAACTTTTAGATAAAGAACTCGTTAGTATAATTGGAAGAAGTGATGGGCCCGGCAGGCCGCTTCTCTATGCCACCAGTGAGCGTTTTATGGATTACTTCGGCATCAGGGATATGAGTGATTTACCCAAATTAAAAGACTTTCAGCAACCAGATAATGAAGTTGGTGACGCCACAGCCATCGTAGAAGAAGCCATTCGGACCAATAGTCAGAACTAAGTTTCAATAAGACATGGATACTACCGATAAAGCATTAATAAACAGAGTTGCCCAAAGTAACCTGATTATCATCAACTTGGAGGAATATTTCCCGAAAGGAGAGATTGTCGCCTTTGACCTCAAGGATTTTCTTTTTCGTGGATTAATTCTGAAAGAAAAAGATTTTCGGGAAGCTCTAGCAAACTACGACTGGAAGAGATTGCAGGACTGTCATCTCGCTGTTTATTGTTCGGCAGATGCGATCATACCTACCTGGGCTTATATGCTGGTGGTTGCTTATGCCACCCCAATAGCTAATCAGGTATATCTCGGCTCGGTTGATAATCTGTTGGAGAAGCATTACAGTGTGGTTATCAGTACGTTAGACCTTACTCATTTACTTGGGCAGCGGGTCGTGGTCAAGGGCTGCAGTAATAAACCAGTGCCAGCATCTGCCTATGTGGATCTGACTAAAAAACTACAGCCCCTAGCCCAAAGCATTATGTACGGTGAACCATGTTCAACGGTGCCGATATTCAAAAGACCTCGAGACCTGGAAAGAAAAGTTTGATATTTAATACACATTATATATATTTGCTATGTATAATCATTTATTATTGAGAATTATGCGTTCAGATTCATCAATGTTCTTAGGTGCGATGACCGTTTTTATCGGAGTGATTTTCTTTGGTGCAACCAAATCCGATCCGAAAGGCAAACCGCAAACTGCCGAAATTTCCACTCCAACAGAAATGGAGATCTCGCGGTTACCGCAAATTATTAAATCAGTAAGCCTGGATAAAACCTATATCCTGGCAGAAGAAGCATTTCCAATGGATAATTTTGATGCATTGGAAAGGCTGGACAGGGAGTTGTTGGTCAATTCCTACTGGCACTCAAGTACTTTGCTGAACATTAAAAACGCAAAGCGTTACTTTCCTGTCATTGAACAGATTTTGGCAGAAGAAGGGGTACCGGTTGATTTTAAGTATGTAGCGGTGATTGAAAGTAACCTTCGTAATGAAACTTCTCCCGCAGGAGCCCGTGGCATCTGGCAATTCATGCCTGCCGTCGCTAAAGGGTATGGTCTGGAGATCTCAAGTGAAGTGGATGAGCGTCTGCACCTTGAGAAGTCAACCAGGG
Organism: Saprospiraceae bacterium; assembly: GCA_041748995.1. Taxonomy (GTDB): domain Bacteria; phylum Bacteroidota; class Bacteroidia; order Chitinophagales; family Saprospiraceae; genus JABDMH01. Next base: position 10,470 of record JBGTCB010000665.1, read on the forward strand.
CTGCTTGTGAATTGATTAAACGGTATAAGAAAAGATTCGGCAGTTGGACCAATGCACTGGGGGCTTATAATATGGGTGAAACACGGTTTGCCAAAGAGCAGTCCGTACAAAATATGACATCCTATTTTGATATGAATTTTGGAATTGAAACAGGCAGGTATCTCTTTCGGGTGCTGGCTTTGAAAGAAATCATGGAAAACCCCACTAATTTCGGTTTCTACATTGATGAATCAGATCCTTTATACCGTCCGTTGGATGATTATCATACCCTGACCGTTAATTCCTCGATATCCAATCTGGGAACTTACGCAATAGAACATGGTACCAGCTACCGTATGCTGAAAGTGTATAATCCCTGGTTAACCTCCAATAAACTGACAATACCTGCCGGGAAGACCTACGATATAAAAGTCCCCAAGATTAAATAGATTAGCCCTTTTTGGGATGATGTCGGTTATTTTATGGCACCAAGCTGGTTTTCTCCCCTGATTTCTTTGAACGCAGACAACCCACAATCCAAAAAAGCTGCATACTCAGCAGCATCAGGGGTATAGCCTACCGGATTATTCAACAGCTTTCCTTCCGGTGAAAGCAAAACATAATATGGCTGGGAATTATTGTTGAAATACTGGGTCTGAAACATAGCCCATTTTTGCCCGTAATTACGTAATCGATCCGTCTTTTGATCATCGGGTAGTTCTATTTTCTCATCCACATAGAGCGATATCAGCACATAATCATTTTGCAGTCTTTCATTGACTCCATCTCGTGGCCAAACATGTTCTTCCATTTTTCGGCAATTGACACAGGCATGTCCTGTAAAGTCGATCATGACCGGTTTATCAACTTTTTTTGCATAAGCAAAACCCTCTGCCAGATCTTTAAAGCAGTCCAGGTTGTTGGGACACTTCTTTGGATAAAGCCAACTATATCCGGCTGGTGGAGCAAGCCCACTTAGAAGGGTTAATGAATGGAAAGTGCCCTTATCCTGATCTACCCGGAAACCGGAGATCAGGTAAACTGCAAAGGCTAGAGACAAGATTGCGCTTGTCAGTCTTAAGGGGGACATTTTTTTCACCGGGCCATCATGAGGAAATTTCAATTTTCCAAAGAGATAGATACTAAGACCAAGGAAGATCAAAATCCAAATTACCAGAAATGGTTCGATTTTAAGTAAACCCCAACGTTTCACCAGATCTGCATTCGATAAGAATTTAAAGGCCAAAGCTAGTTCAAGAAAACCCAACACGACCTTGACAGTATTGAGCCATCCGCCGGATTTGGGTAGCGCACTAAGCATGGTAGGGAATCCTGCAAAAAGAGCAAAAGGCAAAGCAAGTGCCAGGCCAAAACCACCCATACCGGAAGTAAGTTGCATAGCTCCCCCTTCCGAAGTCAATGCACCGGCCAACAGAGAACCCAAAATGGGACCCGTACAAGAGAAGGATACCAGTGCCAGAGTCAAGGCCATAAAAAATACACCGAGCAGTCCACCAACGCTTTCAGCATTACTCACCCTGTTTGTCCAGCGGCTTGGCAGAGTGATCTCATAGAAGCCAAAGAAGGAAAATGCAAAGAAGACAAAAATGGCAAAGAAGAAAATATTAAGTCCGACATTCGTTGAAATGTCATTTAAAATTCCTGGATTGACGGTATCCAGCAGATGGAAAGGTACACTGAGAAGGAGATACACCAGCAGGATAAAAAATCCATAGAGGAATGCCTGTCGAATGCCTGTAGTCCGGTTGCCGCTGTTCTTCGTAAAGAAGCTTACTGTCAGAGGAATCATTGGAAATACACATGGAGTGAGCAATGCCAGAAGGCCTCCAATAAAGCCGAGAAAAAAAATATTTAATAAGGTGGATTTAGCCACGTTTGCTATCTCTGCATCGCCACATTCCCCTAACGGACTGGCCAGGTCAATCGGTGGAACCGGATATGTTCCAGTCTCTAAAGTACTTGTTTCATTATCTTCACCGCTGTCGAAATGCACTTGTTTATTAGCGGGATCGATTGTAAAAACCGGTAGGATAAAGGGACTGATACACTTTTCCTGATCACAGGTCATGTAGACAATCTCTCCTTCAATAATAGGGGAAGAAGCAGGGACTTCAAAAGTAAACTGTACCGATTTCTTTAATTTCCTGATCATGATCCCACCAAAAAATTCATCCTTCTCTTCTACCAGTTCTTCCGCTTCAAAAGGTAAGACTACCCTTTCCCCATTAAACCAGAACTCAGTGGGTATGGGACCATCATCACCATCGATCACCTGATCATAGATGTACCAGCCATCGTCAATTATGGCAGTAAATGTGACAATATCCCGGGGGCCTGACAGATAGGTTGCAGACCATTTAACCGGATCAAGTATTCCATTTGATTGATCTCCTTCGAATGAAACCAGATTGTCATCGGGAGGAATAATCTGACCCCCGTAAGCCAGGTCATTATTTGCGACCTCCTCTGCGCCGGATCTTTCCAATGAAGAACCTCCCTGATCTGGTGACTCACCGGGTAAAGCCTTCAGGTCGAAATCAACATCCGTCGGAGGAAGGCATTTGGTGTCATCGCAGGTCATATAAGTAAGATATCCTTTGATGGAGGTACCTGCAGGAATCCTCATCTTTTGCGTGATGGTGTATTCATTGGTAAACTTGACGACATTCATTTCAAAAATGGCATCAAATCCTTCTTTGCGTTCACCGGATTCTTCGCTGGTACCAATCAGGTCTAAACCCGGAACATCGTAGGTGATTGCAGTTGCTACCGGACCTTCATCACTCTCCAGATATTGGGAATACACAGCCCATCCCGGCTCAATAGTGGCACTGAAGGTAACCAGGTATTCATCACTACTGAGATGGTTGATTTTGGTTTCCCACTTAACAGGAGCATAAATTTGCGCTGTAACCCAGAGTACCTTAGTCAGGATAAACGCAACGAGCAGTAAATATTTTTTCATTATCAGGTGTGAATTATTTAAACAACGCGATCCGAATGTAAAGGTTTGAAGATCCCTGCAGATCCCTTAAAAGGCCATGTTTTTAACGATTTTCCCGGCTATATGTTATGACTCAGACAATGTATTGAAAAGTCAATGCGATTGCAAAGAGAAGAAAATGCAAGATCTCCGCAAATTGCGGGTCCAGTTCCAAAAACATAGCTGCCATTAATACAGACATAGGAAATGTTAAAAACAACAGGCTGTTGATATTAGTGTCGGCACACAAAAACATAAGAATCAGAGATCCGGTCAGTGCTATAAACAAGACGGTGATTTTTTTTCTGACATGAATGTTGACACCCATGGTATAACTCCGGGACATGAAGCCAGAAACCAGTATAAGCAGAGCAAAAATCCCAATTATTATATAACTCTTCCAGCTTAGCACTACCTTAAAATCTACAACAGCCATGGAGCCTTTAATGTGTAGATACCACATATCGGGAAAGTGATCGAAAAGAAATACGATCGTACCCAGCAGGAAATAAGGGACGACAATGCCCATTAAAGCACGAGCTGTATCCACCCATTTGTAAGTCCGTAAATAGATAACACCCATAATTCCGATGATCAGGAACAGGATGTAAGGAAAATAGAATAAACTGGCTAAACCCACCCACAGGCCAATATTGAACATGTCCAGATGAAGTTGGATGTTACGAGTCTGTTTGAAGACATCCAATAACATCATAATAATAAAAGTGTTGGCGATTAATTGAGGGTGAAGAGGAATAAACTCCAGGGTAATTGATGCGAGTAGCAGATAGAAAACCCCTGAAAACAATGAATTTTCGTTAGTAAGGCGATTTAAACTAACTAAGCGATTAATTTGAATGGCTTGAAATAGCAACAATAAAATGGAAGTGATTTTGATCAGCATACTGTTTTCTCCTATCAGATCATATAGGTAGTGAGATAAAATACCAGCATGTTCTGTGTCGATTACTGCTTCCTCAATAAAAAACCATGATATCCGGAGTATAAGACAGTACACCAGAAGAAAAACATTGTAGATAAAGAGATTCTTTCTAAATAACTGTAGCACGTGAGTTAGATCGTGGTCTGGTTTAAGTATACAACGGTCCGAAATCGAAAGTGGTTAATAGTTGTTAGTTTTGAAAATTATGGCATTGGCACCAACTACCTGAATTATATGCTGACTCACTAATTGAATCTAAAGTAACTCCTTTCATCCCCTTATAGCTTTGTATCTTGGACGCAAATCTTTTACGGCGCCTAAGCTACTAAATATGACGCTAACACTTGAGTCCATAAAAAAACCAATTGAAGGCGAGTTGAAGGAATTTGAGTCCCGCTTCAGGGAAGCTATGCGTAGCAATGTTGCCTTGCTGGATCGTATCATGTATTACATAGCTCATCGCAAAGGCAAGCAGATGCGACCTATGTTCGTATTGTTATCTGCCAAGGTTTTTGGAACGATCAATGATTCAACCCATACAGCAGCCTCTCTGGTCGAGCTAATCCATACAGCAACATTAGTACATGATGATGTTGTAGACGATGCTGAAAAGAGAAGGGGCTTTTTTTCAATTAACACACTCTGGAAGAATAAAATTGCTGTCCTGGTAGGGGATTACCTTTTCTCCAAGGGCTTGGTGGTCGCTCTGGACAATGATGAATTTCTATTATTGAAGATCATCAACGATGCGGTGAAAAAAATGAGTGAGGGGGAGCTGCTTCAGATGGCTAAATCACGAAACCTGGACATTAAAGAGGAGGTATATTACGAAATCATTGAAAAAAAGACCGCATCCTTTATTGCTGCTGCCTGTAAAGCAGGAGCGGCCACGGTAATTGACGACAAAGTGCTTTTAGATAAAGTGGCTGAATTTGGTAAGAATATCGGAATGGCATTTCAGATGAAAGATGACCTTTTTGACTATGGTTCATCCTCAATTGGTAAACCAACGGGTATTGACATTAAGGAAAAAAAAATGACCCTGCCCTTAATTTTTGCTCTGAATAATGCTACAAGGCGTGAAAAGCGACATATCATCAATTTGGTGAAAAATCATAGTCACGAAGCGGAGAAAGTTAAGGAAATAGCCGCTTTTGCCATTGAAAAGGGAGGCATTGAATATACCACCCAACGAATGAATTTGTACAAAGATCGTGCTTTGGAAATCCTTCAGGAATTTCCCATGAGTGAATCAAGAAATTCATTGGAATCATTAATTCATTTTGTCACAGACCGCAATAGATAGAGGGTACCTTTATCAATCTATCAAGAACTCCTCACTCTCCGAATCTGTGCTCCGATCGCGTTCAGACGTATGTCGATATTTTGATATCCACGATCTATCTGCTGAATGTTATGAATCACACTGGTACCCTTGGCCGACATTGCTGCAATAAGCAGAGCGACTCCAGCCCGGATATCTGGTGATGTCATTTCAATGCCACGTAATGAAAATTTGCGATCTAATCCGATCACCGTAGCACGGTGAGGGTCGCATAAAATTATTTGGGCCCCCATATCGATTAGTTTATCGACAAAAAACAACCGGCTCTCAAACATTTTTTGGTGAATCAGAATGCTGCCTCTGGCCTGACAGGCAGCTACCAGTATGATACTCATGAGATCCGGAGTAAAGCCCGGCCATGGACTATCATATATGGTCAGAATGGATCCGTCAATAAAAGTCTTAATCTCATAATGATCTTGTTGTGGTATGATGAGATCATCACCCTCGAGGTACAATTGAATACCCAATTGCTGGAAAACCCGGGGTATAATGCCCAGTTCCTGATAGTGAACATCCTTAATCCGGATATGTGAACGGGTCATAGCTGCCAATCCAATAAAACTACCGATCTCAATCATATCCGGAAGAATACGGTGGGTAGTCCCATGCAAAGACTCTACTCCCTGCACCTCAAGTTTATTAGATGCCACCCCATCAATAAGAGCTCCCATGCTGATCAACATTTTGCATAGTTGCTGGATGTAGGGTTCGCATGCAGCATTATATATGGTTGTCTTCCCTTTCGTCATGACGGATGCCAATAACATATTGGCAGTACCGGTCACTGAAATTTCATCCATCAGAACATAAGTACCCCGGAGCTGCCTGCCCTCCAGGTAATAATGGTCCTTGACCTCATCGTATTTAAATTCTGCTCCAAGATGCGTGAACCCATGAAAATGAGTATCTAATCTTCTTCTACCTATCTTATCGCCTCCTGGTTTTGGTAGAAATGCTCGCTTGAATCGCGATAGCATCGCACCCATCAACATCACTGATCCTCTGATACTTCTTGCTTTAGCCTGGTATTCTTCCGAGGCAATAAAATCAAGATCGATATCCTTAGCCCTGAATTGATAAGTACCTGATCCTAAATCATGTACTTCACACCCCAGTCCTTTCAACAAATCAATAAGCCTTTTGACATCGGCGATTTCCGGAACATTACTGATCATAACCGGTTCAGATGTGAGCATTACAGCACAGAGTACCTGCAGTGCTTCATTTTTCGCTCCCTGAGGAATCAGATCTCCATTGAGTACATGTCCGCCTTCTACTTCGAAGATTTCAGATGCCATGCTTATAGTTGACAAAATAAAAAAGGGCTATGAGATAGCCCTGTCAAATATATTGAAGAATTTTAATGTCTTGGGTTTTTTCGTTTCTTATAGTTGTTATTGCGTTTTTGCGGTCCACCTTTTCGCTTGTTGCGGTTTAGTGTCAGGCTGTTGCTGGGAACGTTTTTGGCGGAATTGCCTAGCAGATCCAAATTGCTGCCATCCGGTATCGATAATCGGCCTGCAGAAATAATATGGATATCGGTGACAATGTTCTCATCGCTGACATAGTGGTCCTTATTCCAATTTTTATACGCAAGTTTCATATAGGATGCTATTGTATGTATGAAACCATCTTTAATTGGTCCATCTTCCATTTCTATTGCCCTGGCAATCATGGTATTCACATTTTTTCCGTAGTGCCTGTACTTCAAATCGGTTTGTGAATAGGGTAATGTGCTTAGATCTTTGGCAAGGTCATGCTGCTCGGGCTTTTTCCCTGAAGGAGGTGTAACATCAATTTGGTATTCAGCAATACGGAAGAAATGTTTCCATAATTTGTCTACATAATCCTCCTCCTGTCTTCCCTGGGGGACCATTTGATTCATTAGATCGATGATTGCTTCAGCGGAACGTTGCCGTTTCTTAGGATCTTCGATCGTCTTTGTATACTCAATCATTTTTTGAATGTGACGACCATATTCAGGGATAATCAGATTAGGACGTTCAGAATTATATTCGAAAACAGGCATAGATAGATTTTGATTTTAATTGGAATTAGAATGAGTAATTTTTATCCGTGCAGACAGAGCATGCGATGATTTACCGTATAAGATGGTGCGATGAGGTTGTGCTCCTTTAAAAATGTTGGAAACTACCATTTTATTGCTTGCCTCTCCATTAAGGATCTTTTGAAAATGTCTGGTAAAGTTAAATGAATAGGAAGTAATACCGGTATCTTCATCTAAACGTAGGTCTCCTCCAAACAAATTGGTCAGTTGATTTCCTCCTGCAAACAAAAGATCGATGATGTCAATTCGGCGTCCATCCTCTGTAAGTTCCTCAAGTATCAATTGATCAATGGGTTTATATATTGTAGTATCCTCTGCCGAGGGCACGGCAAGACTGAGTTGTAGCTCCGCATAATTTACCATAGATTTATTGAGTGCACTAAGATCGCCAATTTCGATCAGAATATCAGGACCTTGCATGGATTGAAGGTAGATTATGGAATCATTTTCGGCAGGATCATTGATTGTGGCCTCAACCGGTGTACCTGCAATATCATGCTGGTACGTATTGAAAAGTACGGTTCGACCAGGTAATACAGGAAACTGGACTAATCTGGAGGTATCGTTCCGCGTGTAATAAAGGTTGAGCCTGGTCAAGCCGGACAGCATTTCCAGAAAAAGAAGACCCTCACTGGAGCTCTTTGGGCGCAGGGTCAAGCCCTTAAATTTTTTCAGGAATATTTCTACAGATGCAAAATCCTGTTCGGTAAACTGAATAAGATCTCCCCCTATCCGGTTGAGTCTGATACGTAAGTGTGGTCGATATGATACTGTATCTAACCGGATGGTTTGCGGCTCAACGATGAACAACGTATCTTCAAAATTAGGGATAAGTCCTTCTACTGCTCCGATAGGTTCAGGATTGTATTCCACAGGAAAAGATGAATAGTAATTCACGGCGGTAGACAAATCTCCGGTCAATTCAAATACTTCAAAGCTGATAGGTGCATCCACCAACCCATATTGCCTGCGGGTTGTATCATACTGCAGAGAAAGGACCACAGAATCAACCTGAGCTCCGGTAAAGTCGGGTTCTGTAAAGATTCCCAGTTGAAAGGTCAGGAAGGCCTCAGTGGAACCAAAGTAGGGATCATCAATTTTACCAATAAAATATGAAGGAAAGAATGATGAATCATCGTAAGTCAAACTTGAATCACCTGGAATGGTTTTGGTGGTAAAAGGGATTTCATCGTACTGAATACTGACAGGATCTGGACCATTCAAAATGGCAGTCAGATCACCTGCTTTATTACAGGACCACATTATTAGTATCACAAGTGCTTTTAAGCTTAGATAAAAAAGCTTTTTCGCCATAGAGAATCGCTATTGTAAAGTAGATTAAGCTAGGAGGCCAATATTTGCTTATAAAAGTCCAGGTAAGCAGGTAAATAAGAATCAGCTTCCTGAAAATCTAAGATTGGTTTTTCTTGACTTACCTCCTCCTTAACGAGATCCGAAAGATCTTTGCTGCCAATAATCAACGCATCAGCAAAGGTCATGGCTCCTTTGTGCAGGGTAATACCATTGCCATTCTGATATGGTTTGAGATCATCTGGTTCCAGATTATTGATAGATGCTTTTTCTGCAAAACGTTCTACTTCTGCCTCATTACCTTCATGGTCATAGACTGAGTAAATGATTTTCGCATTTTTGAAAATCGGTTCATTCGCATAAGCCTTTCGCAAGTAAAAAGGTACCAGGCTGGTCATCCATCCATGGCAATGGATCAGATCGGGTGCCCAGCCAAATTTTTTTACAGTTTCCAAAACACCTTTACAAAAGAAGATCATTCGATCCGCATTATCGCCAAAATGAATGCCTTTGTCATCTTTGAAAATCTGTTTTCTTCGGAAGAATTCCTCATTGTCTAAGAAATAAACCTGCATCCGTGTGCCTGGTAAAGACGCTACCTTAATGATCAGTGGATAGTCATCTTCATCTACAATAATGTTCATCCCAGACAATCGGACAACTTCATGGAGGCGGTGTCTTCTTTCATTGATGGTTCCGAAACGAGGCATCAGAACCCTGATCTCCATACCATGTTCCTGGATATATTGAGGTAGCCGTCTCGCGATGCTTGCCACAGTGGATACCGCTGTATAGGGTTCCATTTCTTGTGTCACGATCAGCACACGCTTTTTTATCATTGCCATAAACTTTATAACCCAAAGGTGTTCAGTAGTTTAAAAGGACCGCAAAGATACTAAAAAATCAGGTTTTCTCATCATTCTCTTCAATCGGATTCAGTTAAGAAGATCTTAAAGACATGAACAATATTGGGTGCAGGGTGATTCTTAAAAATGATTCTGACCTAAGAGGCAGCACCAGAAACAGCCTGCATCAGCCAGGCACAAATGATAGCACCATAGGTTCCCATTGCATAACCAAGCACTGCCATCAAAACACCCACCGGTGCGAGAGCAGGATTAAAGGCGGATGCAACTATCGGAGCGGATGCGGCCCCCCCGACATTGGCCTGACTCCCAACCGCTACGAAAAAGAATGGCGCACGAATCATTTTCCCTACCAGGATCATAATGCTGACGTGGACAATCATCCAGATGATGCCAATGGCAAAAAGACCAAGATTTTCGAATATTTCTGAGATGTTCATTTTCATTCCAATAGTAGCCACCAGAAAATATATAAAGATAGACCCCCATTTAGAGGCTCCAACTCCTTCCAACGACTTAGCCCGGGTAAATGACAGACCAACTCCCAGGGTAGTTGAAAAAACTATGATCCAAAAAAAAGATGAGGTAAGAGAGTCTAATCGCCAGCTTTTCAAGACCTCACTATTGCTTTCCATAATGGGGGTTACTATGTCCGCGCCCCAGTGAGACAGTGCAGTCCCACCAAATGCTATTCCCAGCATAATAAATAGATCGGTGGTTGTTGGAATGCGCTCCACAGTGGCTCGATAGCTTTCCACCCTTTCCTGAAGCTCGGTTATCGCAGTAGTGTCTGATTGCAGCCATTTATCAATCCTTTGTGAAATGTTAGCACCATACAGCAGGAATCCCATCCAAATATTGGCAACCACCACATCTACGATCACCATAGTGCCAAATAATTGATCACTTACCTGAAAGATCTCTTTCATCGCTGTCTGATTGGCTCCGCCACCAATCCAACTCCCGGCTACGGTACTCAAACCACGCCATAATTGATCAGGATCAGCAGAGATAATGTTGGGAGCCCATTCGAGGATGATAAACAACGCAATCGGTCCCCCCAGGATAATACCTATTGTTGCAGCAAAAAACATGATCAGGGCCTTAGATCCCAAATTCAAAATGCCCTGAAGATCAATACTCAGGCATAATAGTATCAAACATGCAGGCAATAAATATCTGGAAGCCACTGTATAGAGAGCAGATTCATCACCCGAAATAAGCCCTAAAGGCCAGTTAAGAAGTGCCGGCACAAAGTAACAAAGCAATAAGGCCGGAACATAACGATAAAATTTCGTCCAACCTTTACCTGGATGATGAGACGTGTAAAAAATCAGAGCTAAGACGACCATCAGAATTCCGGTAACGATCGCATCATTGGTAAAATATGGTTGCATCAGGTACTCTTTTAAACACTAAAAGGTACAGCTTCCGGATTATTCTACCAATTCCATATCTACTTCCATGTCATTGATGTGAACTGCAGTAATTTTCACCTGGATCCTGTCGCCGATTTTAAAGGATTTCCCACTTCTCTTTGAGAGTGCCTGCATACGATTTTCCATAACAGTAAAGGGCTCCTGCAGATCCGTAAATTGCACGAGACCATCAACACCTGAATCAACCAGCATCACAAAGAAACCCCGGTCAATCATGCCGCTTACAATTCCTTCAAAGGTTTCACCGATATGACCCGCTATAAATTCGACCTGCTTGAATTTAATGGATTCACGTTCAGCTTCCTGAGCTTTCTTTTCCTGATTGCTAATGTGTTTGCATTGAGCCTCCAGTTCCTCCTTCGAAGTACGGAAATCATTTTCCAGGTTTTTTTCCAATAGTCGATGTACGAGGACATCTGCATACCGACGGATCGGGGAAGTAAAGTGTGTGTAGTATTCGAAACCCAGACCAAAATGACCGATGTTATAGCTGCTGTAAACAGCTTTTGCCATGGTACGTACGGCAAATGGTTCGGCAAATGCTAATTTCTCATCCTTTTTAGCAGCTTCGGCCAACCGGTTGAATGACTTTCTTATCTGGGCGGGCGACTGGATGTCGAAGTTAAAACCCAGTTCTTTCAGGAAAATGCTGTATTCGGCCAGTTTTTCCTCATCCGGCTGATCGTGGATCCGATATACAAAGGGTATTTCCCGTTGGTTTTTCTTAGCAATGAAATGGGCTACCTCCCGGTTTGCCAGAAGCATCAAATCTTCAACCAGAAGATGGGTATCTTTTCTCACCTTTTTATGAATGGCAACCGGGTGGTTGTTGTCATCCAATTCAAATTCCAGCTCTGTGGTCTCAAAAGCAATGGAACCCTCTCTGTATCTCTTCTTTCT
>JBGTCB010000666.1:0-2538 GCA_041748995.1 Saprospiraceae bacterium
GAGGTGATCGTATCTTCCTCAGACATGAATTGCTCAATGTCTTTTCGTACTTCCTGTAAAATCATTTCTGTTCGCTGAGACTTAGTCATGATGATTTGTTTTTCACAAGATAACATATTAGTGAAATTTGTCATACACACCGTACCCTGAGAGGCTGTTGAATATGGACATGGTGATTACTACCAAACCGCCTATCCTGGCCGTTTGTGCGGTTTCAAAATCCATCTATGGCTGAACTGATCTGGTAGAGCTGCATTTAAACAAGTGCTTTGTCCATGATCGAAGCTGCTGCTACCCGGGCATTGATCACACAACCACCGAGAAACGTACCCTCGAGCGACCGGTAACCATGTATCCCCCCACCTCCAAATCCTGCTGCTTCTCCAACGGCATAAAGCCCCTCTATAACCGACTGTCTGCCTTGACTATCCGGGATAGTAAGGACTTTTGAGTTCAGATCAGTCTGAATACCTCCCATACTTTTTCGAGATAAGATAAAAGACCGGATGGCTATCATCGGTCCTGCTTCGGGGTCTAGAATTTTTTGAAACTTACATGTACGGACCCGGTCGCCAATATATTTTCGAAGCTCTGCCAAACGCACCAATTGTTCATCCTGAAAATATTTAGGACCTCTGGCTATTTCTGCATCATATTTTTTGGCAGCTTCTTCAATATATTCCTTTTTGACATGGTTTTCTCCCGTTAGCGTATTCATACGGACCACTAATTCATCCAGGGAGTCGGCGACAATGACATCTTCACACCGATCGGCTATTTTCATCACCAATTCCTTACTCCCTTTAAAAAGCATACCCTGAATAAATTTCCAGAAACTTTTGTCCCGCATATGAATATTATGTTCAGAACCGGAAATGGAGAATTCTTTATAGGCAATTTTTGCATTTAATATTTGCCAGGAATATTTAACGGGCTCCTGACAAATTCGCTCAACCAGAAACCGGGTATCATAAGGTGTCACCAGGGGCATAGGAGCAAATCTTTGACCTTTATAGTTGACCCAAAGAGTCGACTTCATCGGTACTAAACTTAAACCGTGATCCTTTACCTTTGGTGCATAGTGTCTGATACCAGCAGCGTAGTTCCATTGTTTATCTAAATGAACCACATTACCATTAACCCGCGAAGCAGCATCATGAAGATCACCAATAGCGAAATAATGAGCGCCATTTAAGATTGTTTCTGGTGGTTCTCCCCAAGGTTTGTACCAATTAGCCCGCACCCGTTCGATACTTCCATTAATACCACCGGTCGCGATCACTACCTGATCAGCCTTGACAGTAAATTCGTCACCGGTATCTTCTCTGGTACCGGTTACACCTTGAATCACATTGTTTTCAACTGTAATATCAGTAACCCGATGATTAAAAATCACTTGAAGATTTTCCTTTTTAGGATGATTCTTCAGGCATTTAATAAATTCAGTCACCAGGCTCCATCCGGTACCCCAAACCATATGAAATCTTGGTAAAGAATTACCATGCACCGTAAGTCCTCTTTCTGGCCAATTTAGTACCGGAAAAAAATTGATACCATGCTGCCTTAAAAAGCGATAGCCAAAGTCGGTGCAGAGGTGCAAATACTGTTCCGCCCATAATTTACCCCAATATTCTTCCTCATCAAACTGTGCAAATGAAAACCAATCCTTCCGGGCAATTTCATAACTATCCCGGATACCCATACGACGTTGGTGAGGAGTATCTACAAAAAGCATTCCTCCAAAAGCCCACTTTGCCAGCCCACCAAAATTTTCCTCTGTGTCCCGGTCAATAATAATGATCTTTTTACCCGAATTTAAAAGTTCATAAGCTGTTATAATTCCTGCGAGACCACCTCCCACCACTAGAACATCACTCTGATATGTCATAAAGCAAATATTTCGCAAATCATTTAAAATAGCAAATCCATTATATTTTTAAAGATTAATTCCCTCTTCAAAAGACCATCCTTCTTTCCTTTAATGATCCTTCCTCTCCCATCCCAATTTCCCTTTTCTGATCCATTGTCATTCACCTGTGTCAATATTTCAAAAAATATAAAAAATATAAAAATTAAAATTAACCAGTTTTAACCGGGATTATTCATCAGGGTTTCGTCATGAAAGGCAGAAGTGCAATAAAGACGGGTGCTCCAGCGGTTTTTGAGGGCGCAGACATGGTCACCATCATGGCGAGCATCAAAAATCGATGATGTGCCCGTAATTGAAGCAATTCTGCCTTGTAATAGAAAGTCTAATGCATTATCCCGGTTTAAGTATCTGATCAATTACCCAATTTGTTCTGGCCGCAGTATAACCGGTGGAAGGGCATTGCCCAGTGCCCAGCAGATCCTGTACAATGGATTCTATTAAAGGCTCCTGGATATGAAAGGGGTATTCAAATTTCAGTATCTCCGGTGATTGACCATTTAATTCCAGGATCAGATCTGGATTTCCGAAACAGGAAAAACTTAACTTTCCCAGGCTACCAATAATGCTCATTCTTTCCTCTTCGATATTTTCCGGGGCGGTGAAACACC
>JBGTCB010000667.1:0-6172 GCA_041748995.1 Saprospiraceae bacterium
AATGGAACTAGGAAGAACGTGACTTTGAAATACCACGTAAGACCTATGGGGAGAGATTTGGTCTACGATTGGTTGAAATTGGAGAACGATTTAAAGAAAAATAATTTGATTCAATATTTTGAAGAACGATCTACCAAAATAAGAATTGTTAGAGTGAATGAGTTGGTTGACTTTTGGATGATGAAGATGAGACAAGATTCTCTTTATTTATTGGATATGGAAAGCAAAAAGTGGATTCAGCCACTGCTGGATAAATTGGGAAGAAAGTTCCTTATTTCTGATTTTGAGCAGACACAATAATTATAGCTGATTATATGAAAAGGAGAAATATTTCTAATGTGTACTGAATATTTGGAAGCGAGAGAGAATTTTGCACAGAGATTAGAATTGAAGAATTTCGGAACCGCTGACTAATTTGGTTTTTATTTCCGAATTTTAATTGCTAGGAAATTGGCACTGTACGAAATCTTTAAAGTAAACACTGTATGTGCTTGATCATCTTGTCAAATTTTGTGCTTCGTAGGGAAGTAATCTTCCTTTTGTTGCAAAGGTATTAAATGCAACCGATAGCTTGATTTTCTTGATACTAACAAGGACTATAAGATGAGGACGATTGAATTTGCTAGCCAACCCAACATTGCATCTCGCAATTGGAGTGAAGTATATCTGAAGAAGTATCAATTATTAGGATGGTGAAAATGGGATTTGAGTTGGACCATTTTGGATTAAATTGGCATGTAAAAATTCCATATTTTGGATCTTGATCAAGAGATAGTAATAAGAATAGGAACTAAAAATATTAAAAGAAGCATGAAATTAAGTAATTTAAGTAGTAAAAAGGATAATGAACAAAGAAGCGATTTGTTTAGTTTATTCGAGCAAACTCCCATAGAACCAGAATCTTTAATGATGAATTTAGGTTTGTATGTTAGTCGTCAGTCACTTTCTCGAATATTATTCATGCATGAAATATATAAAAAAATATTGGACGTTCATGGGGTTATCATGGAATTTGGTGTGCGTTTTGGACAAAGTTTGGCATTGTTTCAAAATTTTCGTGGCATATATGAGCCTTATAACTACACAAGACAAATAATTGGATTTGATACTTTTACTGGGTTCCCAGACGTGCATAAGAAGGATGGAAGTAAGCCTTTTATTAAAAAGGGAGCTTATAGTGTAAGTGATAATTATAAGGAATATTTATCATTTGTTCTAGATAATCATGAGAAGGAGAGCCCAATATCTCATCTAAAGAAATATGAGTTGGTAGAGGGTGATGCAATCACTATGATTCATGAATACTTAAAGAGAAATCCTCATACAATTATAGCATTAGCATATTTTGATTTTGACATTTATGAGCCCACAAAGAAATGTTTGGAGGCAATTAGGGATAGATTAACAAAAGGTTCTGTTGTAGGATTTGACGAATTGTGTCATATCGACTTTCCAGGTGAAACTGAGGCTGTCATGGAAGTATTAGGTTTAAGTAATATACGACTTCAAAGATGCCAGTTTAACCCAACTACTTCTTATATTGTAGTAGAATAAATTATATGACAAAAGAAATAGAAACATACTTTGATTATCTTCTTCCGATTACCAGAAGCTTAACAGGTGATGGAAATAGGGAGACATTAAAAATTCTCTCTAAAATAGTAAATTTTAAAATTACGGAAGTTCCAAGTGGTACGCAATGCTTTGACTGGACTGTACCCCCGGAATGGAATATCTACGAGGCTTGGATTAAGGACAATCAAGGCAATAAGATTGTTGATATTTCAGAGAATAACCTTCATATTCTGGGGTATTCTGAGCCTTTTCGTGGTAAACTTAGCTACGATGAGCTGAGACCACATTTATACAGTTTACCTGACCAGCCCGAACTCATTCCTTATCTTACCTCTTATTACAAAAGAAGGTGGGGCTTCTGTTTATCACATAATCAGGTTACGCAACTTGACCAAAATGGAATTTATGATGTTTTTATTGATTCTTCATTGAATAATAACGGTTCAATGACGATAGGCGAGGCAGTTATCGAAGGTAAATCTGGTAGAGAGATTTTATTTTCTACTTATATCTGCCATCCGTCCATGGCTAATAATGAATTATCTGGTCCCTTAGTTAGCGCATTTATTTATAATAGACTTCATAATCTAAAGAATCTAAAATACACCTACAGATTTCTTTTTATACCTGAAACAATTGGTAGTGTTTACAGTCTTTCTGTCAATGGAGAGTATTGGAAAGCAAATCTCGATGCTGGTTTTGTTGTGACCTGCGTAGGTGATGATGGCAATTTTACATATAAGAAGAGTCGAATGGGCAACAGCTTGGCTGATAGGGCTGTGGAGTTGATATTGAAACAGACGGAAAATGAGTACAATATTGTTGATTTTTTCCCAAGTGGAAGTGATGAAAGACAATATTGTTCTCCGGGCTTCAATCTGCCTGTAGGGTCATTGATGAGAACCATGTATGGCAGATATCCTGAATATCATACCTCGGCAGATAATAAGGACTTCATTTCATTTGAAGCAATGGAAAAATCAGTCTTGAAGTATCTTGAGGTTATTGAACTGATAGAGCGAAACGAAAAATATATAAACAAAATGCCCTATTGTGAGCCTCAACTTGGAAAGAGGGGTTTATATCCAACACTTGGCTCTCAGAAAGGTACAGAGGAATTTGTAAGTGCGATGATGTGGATATTGAACTTATCTGATGGAACGAATGATTTAATTGCGATTTCAGAAAGGAGTAAGATACCTATTAAGAATTTAATACCGGTAATAGATAAACTGATTGAGAATGGAATTTTAAAAAATGAAACATAGGGAATGTCTAAATTAGGGAAGCCCAACCTATAGCCGTGAATTATACAGTATGCCATATGCCAAGATCTCCAGAGAAATCAAAGATATTATTTTAGATAATTTTACTGAATTATTAGTCTATAAAGAACGCTGTTGGCTGAATAAGAGCCGAAATAGAGTTACCTTAATTACAAGTGATACACATTTCAAAGCGAGTGATATCCAAGAGTTTTCTTAGAGATGAAAGGGCTGATTGTGTATAGCTCCTCTAAATGAGCGATATTTCGTTAAAATTTGATCCTTTCTCGATTTCAGAAGTGAGAAAGGACGCAACTTCGTACCGTTCTTGAACAAAGTCTATGAAATTAGGGAGTCTACGTTTAATTAAATTTCAGAAAATCACGGATAGATAGCTTTCTCCCGTATAAGGCTTTAAATGCTTTTGACCATTGGCGAATGTTGAAGGCATATTTAAGTAAAAAAACAAAAGTACTGGAATAGTACTTCTTTAATTGATGCCCCTTAAAGCTGGATTTTTCCAGGCCCTGAAAATCGAAGTGCGTTGAAGGATATCCATTGGTGCTGATATAATATCCATAGCGCAATGTCGACGACCTGGGTTTTGGTGGCAGAGTTTTGTTTTTGACAAGATCAAACAATGCTTCAAAGGAATTCGCGAGATACACACAGTCCTGAAACATGTAAAATGATTTGCCAAGCAAGACGGAAGGAGCTTGCCAATAGGTAGCCTCAATACCGGTGCTTGAACCAAAAGTGATCACTTTATTGCAAGCTTTCATCAGTTGATAAGTGTCAACCGGGTCATTGGGCTGGACAACTGTTAAATTTGGATACGACATTTCATTGATTCCCTCCATTTGAGTGTTATCTAGTTTGCCGAGATTTGGATGAACTCTCAGATAAAAATGAAATTCCGGCAGATCGATAAACATCTGAAGGAGCTTTTCGATGGCTTCGTTTTGATTTTTAAATAAGGGATTTTTCCATTCAGCAATAGCTTTCAGTTCATCTTCGGAAGAATTAAAAATTGCAACGTTAGTTTTATCGGGATCCATTCCCTCAGGTAGTTTCCCTTTTTCCTGCAATCCAGTAAAAAAAGCGGTACTGGGTTCGGTACCCTTTCTTTTTTGTTCGTACCAGCTCATTGCGAGGACCTCTCTTGATGGAGGGTCTCCTTTTTGCCAGCTAGCATCGATATATTGATTAGTGAGATCAATACTATGAGGCAGGGCGTTCTTAAATAATTGATAATTACTACCTGCTCCTGACTCTATGGTAAAAAATGGGATTTTCTTTTTCTGGGCAAGTTTTAGTAGTGGATAGACTTCGCCAAATCTTCCATTATAGAGGTAGATTTGATCTGGTTTATAGTCTTGGATTATTTGTTCGAAATTGAGAAGCACATTGATTGCTTTTCGAATTTCAAGGTCGATGAGTGCTTGAAACCGGGTTGTGTTTAAATCGGAATCGCGATAGTAGGAAATAATGGATGAAGCAGCACCGCGGCCTACATCAATATCATGATAACGGAAGTCGAAGATTTTTTCAAGCGAATCAAAAGAAGGAATGTCAACGGAATAGGCTTCAGGAATCCTCTGTAGACTAACTAATTCCGAATCATTTATATTATTGAGGTTCAGTATTTTATGCATTCTTGATTGACACACAGCGCATCCAACCAAATTATGTGTGCGATTGGCATAACAATTTTCCAGAATATTATTACAGCAGACAATGCAAAGATCAAATCCCTGGTCTTTTAAATCCGAAATGACCTGACCAGTAAGCCCGATCTGTTTAGATGTTAATCCCGTATTCGAATAGATAAGGGCTCTCATTTATGTGGTATTATTAAGGCAAGATCCATAGTTTTCGATATACTAAGCAAGATCATCAAATGAGAGTGGTTTGCCGGCAGAAAGGTGATGTTTTGCATTCTTTCGTAAGACTAATTCGAAAAACTTTGGTTCCAGTCCATCACCTGGACGAATGACCTTTATATGGTCTGCAGTAATTCGTTCTCCTGGTTTAATATCTTTTACTACATAGATAGATCTTCGGTATCTCAGACTTTTTTCCTCCGATTTTTGAGTATCGAGTTGTATATCACCCAGTGCCAGGAAAGCACGTTCGGACTCAACAGCAAGAAACTGCATTTCTTCTGGTTCAAGAGAGAATGCACTATCCACACCACCATCCGATCTTCGTAAGGTGAAGTGCTTTTCGATGACTCTTGCACCAAGCGCAACCGATGCCACGGCTACTCCAATACCCATTGTATGATCTGAAAGACCAATCAGACAATCGGCAAAGATATTCTGGAGAACCGGAATGGTGTTCAGGTTAGTATTTTCCGGCGTTGCAGGATAGGTGCTGGTGCACTTCAACACTACGATATGTTCGGTTCCACCTGATTTCAAAATTTTTACCGACTCATAGAGGTCATTGAGTGATGAAGCGCCGGAGGAGATAATCACAGGTTTGCCAGTCGACGCCACCTTTTTTAGTAAGGGCCAATGAGTACTTTCAAATGAGGCAATTTTATAAGCAGGTACCTGAAGTTCTTCTAAAAAGTCAACAGCTGATTCGTCAAATGGTGATGAAAATCCAACCATCCCATGTTTTTTGGCACGGTCAAAAATCTCTGCATGCCACTCCCAGGGTGTATGTGCCTCCTGATATAACTCGTACAGATTTTTACCTTGCCAGAGTGAAGTACTATCATCGATTTCAAATAATCCACCTCGCTGATCAATGGTGAGGGTATCGGCAGTGTATGTCTGTAATTTGATGGCATCAGCCCCCGCTCTTGCAGCTGCATCGACTATTTCTAATGCCCGATCAATGGATTGATTATGATTGCCAGACATTTCGGCAATAATAAAAGGTTTATGGTTTTGACCTAATACTTTTTCTCCAATGCTGAATCTTATCATGTATGTAAAATATATTGGTAAGAATTCTCAAATTCCGTACTCATTTGTTCTTTAAATCCGAGATTAATAAAACATTTTCTGGATGCCTGATTTTCTTTTTTCACGTGGCCAATGACAATGAGGTTTAAGTGGATCACCTTCAGTAATTCCTGGACACCCTGCTGAATGACTAAACTACCAAGACCTCGACCGCGATATTGCGCATCGATCGAATAATTGATTGTGGCTCGGTTGTCATCAAGCTCAAATCTAATCTGGCCAATAGGAGTGCTTCCCAATAGGCAAAGATAAAGGATAGAATCCGGGTTCTTTATTTTTTCACGAAACCATTTACTGTGGCTCTCATATGGGATTGGATCCCGACTGAATGATTGGGAACGGGTTATGGGGTCA
>JBGTCB010000668.1:0-2239 GCA_041748995.1 Saprospiraceae bacterium
TGGCTGCCTTTTCTCGTGCTGCGGCTTCTGCTAGTTTTGCTGATTGTGCTTGCAGTTGTTGCAAATATTCAGTCTGTTGTAATGCTAACCCTAGTTGGTCGCCAATACGTGCTAACAGGGTGGCTTGCGATTCTTCCCAATCACGAGGACTGGAATTTTGATAAGCTGCCAATAAGCCCCACAATTGTTCTCCTGAGAAGATAGGAACGATGACGTAAGCTTTGATTTCAAATTGCTCTAAAATTTCAATATGGCAAGGTGAATGATCTACTTGATAGATATTGTTAGCAATAAAGCTTTCACCTTTGGCATATCGACCGCCTTGAGTTTCTTGTAAGTGGCTATCATCCCAAACGGTTTTGATATCAACGCCTACTAGTTTTACCCAATTTTGTCCTACTGATTCAGCGATAAATTCACCGCCCCAATCGGGATTGAAGCGATAAACTGCGACGCGATCGCATCGTAGTAATTGGCGGACTTCTTGAGTGGCTGTTTTGAAAATTTCGTCTACATCTAAGGATTGGCGAATGCGGTTAACTATCTTAGTAACAGCTTTCTCTTCTTCGGCTATGGTCGCTAATTTTTCAGATTTTATCTGTACTTGTTCGAGATAATCTATTTGGGATTTCGCTATGCGCACCACAAGCAAAATGCCACTTTACAAAATCTAATGGTGGCATTTTCCATGGTTTTGGTGAGTTATTCGGTCATCGGGATTGTGGTGATTCGGGCCAATGCCGACCCCCCCATCAATATGAATGCACCGACCGATGCCCATCGTTTACTACCTTACCTAAATCGCGAACAGTATGGTGAAAGACCACTGCTACGTGGACCCTATTTTGATGCCAGCGCGGTGAGTACCACAGTGACCGATAAATATGGCCGGGTTGGAGATCGATATGAAATCGTTGACTACAAAGTTACGCCGGAATACCGAGCTTCTGACGAAACCTTGTTCCCCCGGATGGGCCACAATGACGAGCAAAGAAAACAACTGTACCGTCTCTGGATCAACAAAAATTCAGGCAAACCCACGATGGGAGATAATCTGACTTTCTTCTGGAAGTATCAGATCAAATGGATGTACTGGCGTTATTTTATGTGGAATTTTGCGGGCAGGCAAAATGGTGACCAGGGGTTTTTTAGTTGGGACCTTAAACGAGGTAACTGGCAAACCGGATTACCGGTAGTTGATGACATCCTTCTTTACAATCAAAGTGAGTTACCCGATACCCTGAAAAATGACAAGGCAAGAAATAGTTATTTCCTGTTACCCTTTATCTTCGGTTTGATGGGTCTTTATTTCCAGTGGAAAACCCGGCAAAAGGATGCCATTGGCCTGCTGGCTTTATTTTTAATCACCGGTATCGGTATTATCATCTATTCCAATCAACCACCCAACGAGCCAAGAGAACGGGACTATGTCCTGGTAGGTTCATTTTTTACCTTCTGTATCTGGATCGGTATGGGTGTTATTGCTCTCCACAACTTATTAATAAAGATACCAATGGGTGCTGTGAGGCCGGCTGTGGCATTTGCGGTGGTGCTTCTTGCACCCGTACTCATGGGCTTTCAGAATTTTGATGATCACAGCCGAAGGCATCTGACAGGCGCCCGGGACTATGCAAGCAATTTTCTGGAAAGCTGTGATCCGAATGCGATCATTTTCACCTATGGCGATAATGA
This sequence comes from Saprospiraceae bacterium, assembly GCA_041748995.1. Taxonomy (GTDB): domain Bacteria; phylum Bacteroidota; class Bacteroidia; order Chitinophagales; family Saprospiraceae; genus JABDMH01. The sequence goes on from JBGTCB010000668.1 coordinate 1,693, forward strand.
CACCTATCCGCTTTGGTACGCCCAGGAGGTCGAAGGAATACGAACCGATGTACGGGTGGTTAACCTGAGTTTGATAGCGGTCGATTGGTACATAAACCAGGCAAGACGGAAGATCAATGACTCACCGGCTCTTAAGTTTTCAATAACCGCGGATGCTTACCGCGGTTCAAATCGAAATATTCTGTACTTCCCTCCCAATGGAGATACCCGTCCACGTTCGATGGCAGCAGCATTACAGTTTATGGGTGAATACCATCCGCTAGCCGGGAGCGGTGGCCGGGAGTTTCAGAGTTATCTGCCGACTAAAAGCATTCTGATGGACATCGATAAGTCAAGGGTAATCCAATCTGGTTGGGTAACAGCTGATCAGGCTGACCGGATAGAATCACAGATTCCGGTCAATATAACCACCGGCAGTCTGACAAAAGATGAACTGGCAGTTCTTGATATTCTCTACAGTAACATGTATGATCGTCCCATTTATTTCAGTGTAACTACCCGTGATAGTAAATTAATGGGGTTAGGAGAGTATATGCGACTTGAAGGG
>JBGTCB010000669.1:0-5813 GCA_041748995.1 Saprospiraceae bacterium
ACCAGGCTGGCATACAGGTTGCGAATATGCGCAAGCTGGAAAGTATCGTATTTCAAGGATCGCGATTTATCATCAGGCTGCAGTATGATGCTGAGCAGGTTCGTTTTATCAAGTCACTCCATGCGGCTTATTGGCATCCAAAAGAGCGGCAGTGGATATGTAAAGGGTCAATCACCAACTTGGAGAAGTTGCAAAATCACTTTGCCTACTGGTCTGTTGAAAAACTGCGGGAAATTAAGGGTTTGATCACCGCCACCAATCAGAAGGCCCGGGCTATTTTAGAACGGATGCCTGAACATGAGAACCGGATCAAACTATCATTGCGGGGCCATCAGACACATCCGGATTGGATAAAGCATTTACCAGGCAGAGGTTATGACAAAAAGCTGAATGCGTAGTGTCTGGCCGCAGATCAGTTTAACCGGAAAGAGGTTATCGAAAAACTGGAACAGGAAGGTTGGGAAGTGTATGACTACGTGCCCAGGAGGTTTGACGATGTAGAATATACCCGGGATTGGGATAAACGGCAAAAATATCTATTGCAAAAAGTACCTGCATCGCTCCGGCCCTGGATGGAGGAGTATACGGCCCGGTTAATTCGGGAACGCTACAGCGGGAATACCTTGAAGCAATACAGCGCAGCCTTATGCCGCTGGCTGCATCATCTGCTATCAGGGATACCTCCCGATCAAATTGGTGCTGAAGCTATCAACCGCTATCTGGATAGCATTGCGGTTTCGAATGTGTCGTATCAGGAGATCAACCGGCACATCAGTGCGTTAAAATTCTATTATGAGCGAATACTAACGCTGGATCTGGAGATTATGGGGATTAAGCGACCGAGACGCCCTCAGAGTTTGCCTAAGGTGATGAGTATTGGGGAAGTGAGTAAAATACTTACAGCCTCCAACAATATCAAACATCTTAGCATGCTTTATCTGGCCTATGGCTCCGGGCTGCGCAGTGGTGAAATCCTTCAACTAAAGATCCACGATCTGCATTTGGAAAACAAGCAGGTTTGGGTCAGGAAGGGCAAGGGCAACAAAGACCGGGTGGTGGTGCTCAGCCAGACATCCATTGATCTGCTAAATCAATATCTGACAGCGGTCAAGCCCAATTTCTGGCTATTTGAGGGTCAAACGAAAGGCAAGCCCTACAGTGCCAAAAGTCTCTCCATGGTATTTAAGAGGGCGCTGGAGAAAGCCGGTCTTACCCAAAATTACACTTTACACAGCCTGCGACACAGCTTTGCCACCCATTTGTATGAGCAGGGAGTCGACATACTAAAGATTCAACGTCAATTAGGACATGCGGATTTAAAGACGACTTTGATATATACGCACCTGAGCAATCAGGCCAGCTCCCAGATTACAAGTCCACTGGATCGTTTACAAATACGCAAAAAGGTCACAAAAAAGAGTGATTTGATGAGATATAAACAAGTTGGTGGTCATTAAAGACAAGAACAAATGTTGACTAAATAAGCAACTTTATGTATATTTGAGGTAAAGTGGAGGATGCCAACAATTTTTATCATAGACTCAATCAAGATCTTGGTTTATTTTGATGACCACAATCCTCCCCATTTTCATGCTATCTACAACGATTACGAAGAACTCATCATAATACCTAGTTTGGAATCACTAAGGGGTAGTCTACCTCCAGCGAGAAAGCGAAGGTAATAGATTGGGCAAGAGAAAACATGAATTTTATTGTGGGAAAATGGAATGAATTTAATCCAGAGAATAAATTATGAAAGGACTTAGAAGAATACCGAGAATACTCAAAATTAATAAAGTGAGGGGATATAAGGTTTCCTGTCTTTTTAACAATGGAGAGTCACGGATAATTGATTTTGAAGACTTTTTCCAGAAGAAAAAACTAAGAAAAGATCATCCTGCACGAGTCCTACTGAATGACATCCGTGAATTTAGGAAGATAGAAGTCATAGAGAACACCATTGGTTGGAAAAATGTCGGGATCAAATTGAAAGATATTGAAGGAAAAGAACAATTTTATTATTTCGATTTGGACCCCATAGTTCTCTACGAATTTAGCAAACCGGACGAATCAAGAAACCTTAAGATTGGGCAATTAATAAGATCTGAAAGGAAGAAAGCTGGACTCACTCAAGATGAACTTGCAAAACGAAGTGGGACAAGTAAACATTACATTTCTCGATTGGAGAATAATAAATCAGATATCGAACTATTGACATTGAAAAAAATTATTGAGGCAGGACTGGGAAGAGATCTGAAGATAGAGATTGATTAGTTTCTAACCAGGGCACGACCACCAATCGAGTAGACGGCCCCAACCCTTAAATGACCGGGGTGCGCCTACTGACGATGAATGTCAGCACCGGGTCTCACACCACCGTACCTTCGACATGCTCAGGGCAGGCTAGTACGGGTCTCGCCCGCCTGGCCAGTCGGACAGGTATACGGCGGTTCGTAAAGTGACGGATTAAGTTTGAAGTAAACATCAAGAAGAGACTCATAGAGTCGCTTCTTAAGTTTTAGGGTAGTGATAGTAGTACCGAGGATAGGACTTTGGGCAATGGCCCAGCCACCCATTCGTGACCGGCTCCATGCATAGGCAAGGCCTTTTTCAACACCGAGGCGAGTAAGGTTTTTCCTTTTCCGTTCGGGCTTGGCTCACCCTCCCGCTAGCGGTTCACTCGCTTAAATGTCCACCGGACATTTCCCCTGCGGGATCGCTCCTTCATAGTCATGCCAAATACAATACCGAAGTCGGTTTCTAACCCACCCATCCAGATCCCGGAGTTTAGTAAAGATATTTGCTCCACGGAAATAGTTTAGCCATCCTCGTTGGATCTCTTTTATCTTTCTGATCCGGTCATCAAAACTTAGTGGGGAAGTTTTTCGGGTGATAGCTTTAAGACTCATTTTGAGTCTTTGCCATGCTTTGTCGCTAACGATTAATTGCCTGCCCACCCGCTTTCGCGGTTCCTTCGCTTCGAGTACTGTCGTACTCGACTCCTTTGGAGATCGTTCAGGAATCTTTATCTCCTTTAATGTAGGTGGAGACAAATCGGAAACCCAACAACGTAAATTGCGTTGGCCTTCGGATTCCACTTTTCTCCCGATTTATAGGCAGTTTAAGTTTGTCCCTCAAAAAGGCATAGATCGAGTTGCCAATTTTAGAGCCTCGATTTTATCTTTCACATACACACTGAAGTCATCGGCATACCGAACGAATCTAAGTCCACGCTTTACCAATTCTTTGTCCAATTCAGGTAGTAGAAATGGACGCACCTTTTATTGACTTTCAAGCTACTACGGTCGACGGTAACCCGTTCAAGCTTTCATCTAAACTGGGTCTATATTTATCTGACCTTTTGGAGTAGAGGATGTGGCCCCTGTCGTTTAGAAAACAGATTTTTTAGTAAAAAAAATGAAAGAATTCCTCATAACTTTTCGATTGTGAGTTTTTCAATTGATAGGAAAATTAGTGATTGGAAAAAAGCATCAGAAGCAGACAATATTTTATGGGATAATATTTCAGACTTTGAAGGGGCAAGAGGAAAAGTCAAAACACAATATGAAGTCCAAGCGATACCTGTATCCTACTTAATTGACAAAGAAGGAATCATCAGAAATCGATTTACTGGTTTTGACCCAGAGGATAATACCATTGAGAAGTTGAAAACTATTGTCCATGAAATAAAGTCGGGTAGAGCAAGGAAGTAAATAATCACTACCCCACCCTCTCGCAGAACGGTACGTGAAGCATACAGGATGGACTTATGAGGGCACCCCAATAGATTTAATGGTATTTATGTGCCAGACCGGACAGATACCCGCTCAACATCACTTCAGATACTTGAGAAGATTATTTTTCTTGTTTCTTGATACGTTGATGTGAGATCCATCGCTCATCATTACATACCCGCCATCGCCCCGGACGTACTGGACCACTTCATTAATATTTATCAGAAAAGAGTGATGCACTCTGATGAAGATATGATATTCATCCAGCAGGCTTTGAATCTCCTTTAAAGTCCTACTGGCGAGGATCTTTGTATCATCTTTGAAAATGATGTGAGAATAGTTATCGTCGGCCTCACAATAGATGATGTCATCAACGGATATCATCTTGAATCCTTCCAAATTGGGGATGGCCAATTTTTTATGGGTGTGTTCTTTCTGAGATATTTTGTCAATCAGGAACTGGAACTGTTCAAGGGATGGTTTTGACCGTTGAGCTTCTAATCGGTGTACCGACTGGACCAACTCTTTGGGGTCTATCGGTTTTAGCAGATAGTCGAGTGCACTGTATCGGATTGCCTTGATAGCGTATTGATCGAAGGCCGTTGTAAAGATGACGGAGACTGGATTGTTCTGGATCCGCTCCAGGAGGTCAAATCCGTTCATAACCGGCATTTCGATATCGAGGAAGATGAGATCCGGTTGAAGGTTTGCAATCAGGGGCAGACTGTCCCTGGCCGATTGACACTTTCTCAGAATCTTTACCGATGGACAATGTGTATTCAGGAGGATCTCCAGGGATGAGAGACAATTCATTTCATCATCGATCAGTATTGCCTTGATCATATTATCAATTCGAGATTTACGCGTACTTCGGTGCCCTCGGCCTTTCCAGTGGGATCGACAAGATCGTGTATCTCCACCTTCGATGCTGTGTTGGAGTTATCTTTGGTCAACGCCTTGATCCTTTCGGAGGTAACGGCCAGACCGAGAGATTGGTGCATAAGCTTAGTGTGATCTCGTAACTTAGCTGACTTTTCACGACCAATGCCATCGTCTTTTATCGTGAAAAATAGAAAGTCGTCTTTTTCTCGGATGTCAATATCAAGATGACCGGGGGCATTTTTAGGCATCAGACCATGATGAATAGCATTTTCCACAAAGGGTTGCAAGATAAGTGGTGGTACTTTGATGGATAGCGTATCTAGATCGTTTGAATATCGTATCTCGTGTTCAAAAGAATGATCGAATCGTAGTGCTTCCAATTCGATATACAGGGCAAGTGCTTCCAATTCTTTGTCCAGGCTGATGAGCGAACACCTGGAATTTTCGAGAATCAGCCGTATCAATTTCGAAAACTTAATCAGGTAATCCGAAGCCTGTTCTTTTTCGTTTCGCAAGATAAAATTATTGATAGAATTAAGCGAGTTGAAAATGAAATGCGGATTCATTTGTGCTCTCAGTGCCTGCATTTCCAGTTCGATAGCACGTTGTTTGAGATTTATGTTCTCCTGTGCAATTCTGGTTTTCTCTTTTAGCTGGTTTACGTGGTCAAGGGTTTTTCGAATGGTGGCGTCAAGGTCACTCATGTCAATTGGTTTATTCAGGAAGTCGAAGGCGCCTTTGTTCATGGCGATCCTGATATTAGACATATCACCATAGGCTGAGATAATAATGGCCTGTAGGAGTGGATTATATTTTTTTGATTTTTCCAAGAAAGTGAGACCGTCCATTTCAGGCATGTTGATATCAACTAATGCAAGATCAATATCGGGAAAATCTCGGATGGCTTGAAGTGCCTCCAGACCATTACCGGCATACAGGAATTGATAGTCACTCAAGAAATCTTTGTGCGAGAATCTTTGGAGAATTAAGTCTTCCAGATCTTCTTCGTCATCTACTATGAGTATTCTTGGCATTTCTAAAAAGTTTTTATCTATGAAATAATCATGTGAGGTAGTTTAAACCTGATGAATCTGTGTCTTTCTGCATCGATTTTGATGAGATCAATCAATATTGGAGAGAAATAATTATTCGATAATAATATTTTATTATAGTGCATCAGAGTCTTTTGATGACAAG
>JBGTCB010000670.1:0-1998 GCA_041748995.1 Saprospiraceae bacterium
GTTCAGGCATTCAACCACCATCGTATTCCATTCTCCGACTGGCTTTTCCGATCCATCTGTTAGATTTATAATACGACGACCCATTTTTTGTGTCGTGCTCCACTCATCTTTAGGGCCCCGCCTTTTTTCCATATCCGGAACCTTGATATCCTCAGCAATACACCAGAAATCACCGGCATTTTCATGCATCATCTGTACTTCAATGGATTTGGGGAACATCTCATATAGTACTCTCGGAGTCGATGCATGCACCAATACACCACAGTTACCAGGTATTCCGGCAAAACGGTATTCGATATCAAGCCTATAGTTTTCATAAACCGCATCGGTGATTAAATGGCCTCCCGGAGTTCCCAAACTAACCAGCAGACCGTCCCGGACAATAAAGGGATCTCTTGCCATATCATTGGTATCCTTTTCCGGTACATCCATATGCCAGCCATCTAAATCAGAACCATTAAAAAGAGAAACCGGTGGATCTGTACTCTGACAAAACATCAGCAATACAGCAGCCAGGAAACCCGGTAAATAAAATCGGATCATAATATATTAGTCTTATCTACCTGAAAGATACGACTTTTTAACCCATTGCCAATCCGGGGTTGTTTAGTGGACAATCCATGCGAAATCTTCTGCGCAGGGCAATACTGGTGTATTCTGCGACGATTAAAGTAATAATATCATAATTCATACTCATTCAGAGTATAAATATCATAAATGCCTAAAATAGGATACCGCCCTGCTATAATCTATGACCCGGGCAAATCCCGGATAATAAAAAAGCCAGAGCGGATCCTAAATTAACTCACAACTAAAAGGAGATCAATGTCATTAAAACCCGATTACCTGGTTGCATCCTAGAAGAATTACCGTTCTTCATTTTAGGGCACCTTAATTAACAGAAAAATCAAAAAAGTATATAGGACAATGCGTGCATGATGGACCGGAATCTGGTTAATAACTTCTATCCTCAAAAATCCACTAAACTCATATTGTCTGAGATAATTTCAACATTGTGGATGGTACTTTTACACCCTTTCTGACGTTGTTTGGCAGCAGGGGTTCTTTCGTACTTATGGGCTCAGTTTCCAAAGTTTCAGCAACCGACATCACCGAGGTAACGTGTGTGGCTGAATTATCGATTTTATATTCTTTTCTGAAACCGACCAGATCGACGATAATTTCTTTATCCTTTGAGGATACATTGACGAAATCTTTTATCAACTGTAATACATCGTGATCAATATATACCGTGTTGGAAGCATCAATTACTACCCGGCTTTCTTCGGGTAAATGAATAAGAGTCTGCTTGATGGCTGCTTTGTTCAGAAAGGATACTTCCTGAGCAAGTTCGATATGAATGGTTTCTCCTTCGACATGGTCATCTCTCTTGAAAAAATAAGCCAACTTGACATTTCCTCTCAGGATGAAGTAGACGCTGATGACCATTCCGATAGCAACTCCGGTAAGAAGATCTGTCAATACTACCGCTACAACGGTCACAAAAAATGGAATAAATTGGAATTTTCTTCCATTTTGCCACATATGTAAGAATACCTTAGGACTCGCAAGTTTGAAACCAATCATAATCAGAATGGCAGCCAGAGATGCAAGCGGAATTTTATTTAGAATATGCGGTATCGATACCACTGCCACCAGAAGGAAAATACCATGTGATATGGCGGAAATTTTTGTCCGGCCACCTGAAGTAATGTTAGCTGAAGTACGAACAATGACGGAGGTCATAGGAATTCCTCCAATCAGACAGCTTAGAAAATTACCAACACCCTGTGCTTTCAATTCAGTATTTGTATTGGTAAATCGCTTAAGTGGATCCAGTTTATCAGCCGCTTCAATACACAACAGGGTTTCAATACTGGCTACAGCTGCAAGGGTCAATGCGGTTACCCAGATTGCCGGATTAGCAATTTGTGAGAAATCAGGAAATTGAAATTGTGTCCAGAATTCACTCAAAGAAGAAGCAACGGGAAGGCTCAC
>JBGTCB010000671.1:0-2191 GCA_041748995.1 Saprospiraceae bacterium
TAATTCAGATAGGATGAATGCAGTTACAATCAAGCGGTATTTTTTATATGGTCATCCTACTGACATGCACAAGGGATTTGATGGCCTGAGCGGCTTGGTGATCAACGAGATGGGGTGTGATCATCTAAGTGGAGATGCGTATATTGATCAATAAAGGTCGGGCCCTGGTAAAATCCTGGTGTGGGATCGAACCGGGTTTGTGATCTACTTTAAAAAATTATCCTCAGGTACAAAAACTTCCAAAATGGGAAGATGCAACCAAATAAGAAAGTTTTCCCATTTTGAAAAGGCGAATATCACCCTTACAGGTGATGGAAAAATACACCTTAACCTGTAGATTTGACCTTAAGCGCAAGTATCCTGTGACTATGAAATATTTGCTTACTGATCGCGAACAAATTGTCATGAATCTTGTCTGTCAGGGTAAGTCCAATCATGAAATTGCCATGGAACTCGAGGTTTCGGTCAATACTATTAAAACCCATCTTCAACATGTATATAAGAAACTCTCAGTGGATAACCGGACACAGGCCTCTGTAAGGTACCTTAATATAAGGTAGTGACCTTGTCCAGACTCTCGAGCGGCTTTGGAAACTTGCAACAATTGAACTCGAAGGCTTCTGAGAAACCTGAAAACTGGGGAATTTCTAATTGCTTGATTAGTAATGGAATATACAGACCTGGAGATCAGAATGAGACTTTCATGAGCACTTTTTTTTCCTTGGTCTGCTTTTTGTTATTGTGGTAATTGAAACGCGAAATCTCCGGTCCATGTACCGAATCATACTATTAATCTATATTGGTCTGCTTCACATTCACACCTTTATCTCTGCACAGCAGGAGGTACTCCTTTCTTCTATTTCACTGCAACTGGAAGAACTGGTTGATGATTATGTTAAGGAAATTTTTTTAAAGCACCGTTTTCCACGTGAAGTCAATGACCTGCGGTTGCTCTTTGGGCCTAAAGCTGTCGACTCCCTGAGTGTGTATAATGATCAGGCAGAGATCCTTGCAGAATTGAAAGTCATCCGGCATGATCATGGTCTCAAATTGCAGTCCAGTTATGCTAATAATTTTGCCGGCTCTCTTCTGGAAGAGGATGGTATCTTCTACCAGTGGCGTACTTTTGCCGGCCTGGACTGGGATCTTTTAAATAATGGATTAATTGCTCAAAAACAACGTGCTCTTCAGAAGAAGTTAGAATATGAAGCAGAACTTGCTGCACAAAATGAAAAAATCAAAGATTTTAGCTACCGTAAATCATTTGATTTCATCATCTATACATTCAATAAGCAGAAAATCGACATAATTCAAAACCGCCTGAGAATATTAAACGGTCTGCTTTCGGTCATCGAAAAAATGTACTATCTTCGTTATAACCATTGGGAAGATGTACTTGACATCATGTCTAAAAAATCCGAAACAGAAATGTTTCTGAAAACGTATCAGACTTATCTTGAGTCTGTTCATTTAGATTCTCAGCTCATCAGTCACGATATATCAACATTACCCGTTTTTGATATTTTATTCACTGAAATTGCAAGACAAGGTTGCGATACCGTCACCCCTTACATGGTATATGAAAAAAATATACAGGCTCTCGAACACCAGTTTCATTGGTCGAAAGATGTCAGTCTTGGTGCTCAGGTTCGGTACAATTATTATAACGGGGGAGTAGCTGCAACATACAATAGCCGGGATTTTGTAACGGCCGGTTTGAGTTTTTCCATTCCCATACCATTTAATCAAGCGGCAAAAAAAGAATGGAAAGTAGCCAAACAACAAAAAATAAAAACAGATTTTGAATCGTACCGGGATGGTCTCAATAATGAGTTGCTGAATCACTATCATGAGTATGAATATGCCCATAAACAATATATTAATTTTTTCTATAAAAAAGAACAGTTAGCTGTAACCATCAATCGTAGTATGCGCAAACGCAATCTCGACGACCCGGACTATAGTCCAATGGTAGTGGTCGATAAATTGGATGAATTATTTAGTATTGATCTTGAGTTAACAGATATTCAGCAGAAAATGTATTTGAAAGCATTGAAAATATTTACCCTGATCAATGCCGTTGATGTACTTCCATTTATTGATGTTAAGGACTATAATCTTTTTGTCAGCCAGTATAAGTCGGACAGATTACTTTTTTGCAGTGCCGCAGATTTGAGGGATTATGATACAA
>JBGTCB010000672.1:0-4332 GCA_041748995.1 Saprospiraceae bacterium
GAGATATTTCAGACATAGACCATAAACCAGTTCAAGGTATCTCTCGTACACGGTACTTAAGACTTCCTGATCACCGGTCTCCTGATATTTATCCACCAGGTCCTTGTCGGTCAGGAATGTCTTGATATTTCTTCTGATGAACATGATCATTCAAAAATAGAGTAAAATTTTGGCTGCATTTTATGCATTTCTGTTTCGAAGATGCATCCTGACTTCAAATAGTTGAATTATGAAAAAGGTTTTTATTGCATTCTGCTGCCTGGTTGGTTTTGCTTTTTGGCATCAACCATTGCCAATTTCCATCGAAGGATATGTTCTGGATCTTCATTCGGGCCAATCTCTCACCGGAGTTATGATTAAAGTCCTGGGATCCACCAAATCGACCTTATCGGATCCTAGCGGATTTTACCAGATCAACCTGGATGAAGGAGAAAACACGGTGATTTTTTCTCTTGACGGATACACGATCAAACGGATCCGGGTCACAAAATCACAGGTATTGAACATTCAAATGGTGAAAGTTGGTGCAACACCGGAAAACGAAACAGATCAGGAACCGGATGTTCCGCAACATCTGACAAACACATCGCCAATGCATACGAAAATCCGGACAATGAATTATGCGGGAGCGGTGTATGAAAGCCCAATGCCTTTACAAAACTGGAATACGGAAGATTATGATTTTATTCGGGAAAATTCATTTTTAAGTACATCCGATCAGCCTGTCTCCACTTTTTCTATTGATGTCGACCGGGCAGCATACAGCAATGTACGGCGCTTTCTCAACCAGGGTACCAAGCCTCCGGTGGATGCGGTTCGGATTGAAGAAATGATTAATTATTTTGACTACGATTATCCGAAACCCGTGAACAATGAACCCGTGGCTATTTATATCGAAACCGGAGCTTGTCCCTGGAGTCCTGCTCATCAGTTGGTGCATCTGGGCGTTCAAAGTAAGAAAATTGACCTGGAAAATTTGCCCGCATCCCATCTGGTGTTTCTGATTGATGTGTCCGGGAGTATGCAGGCACCCAACAAACTACCCTTGTTGATTTCTTCTTTTCATTTGCTGGTCAATCAATTGCGGAAACAGGACCGGATCAGTTTAGTGACCTATGCCGGTTCTGATAATGTGGTTTTGAGAGGAGTGTCTGGCAATCAAAAGGAAATAATATTCGCAGCATTGGATAACCTGCAGTCCGGTGGTTCCACGGCCGGTGCCGATGGTATACTTTCAGCCTATGCCATCGCAAAAGAGCTTTTCATCGAGGGGGGAAATAACCGGGTTATTTTAGCGACCGATGGCGATTTTAACATCGGGGTCAGTAGTGACAGTGAATTAGTCAGAATGATTGAAGAGCAAAAGAAATCCGGGGTTTTCTTATCAGTTCTGGGTTTTGGCATGGGCAATTACAAAGACAATAAAATGCAAAAATTAGCTGATTCTGGCAACGGAAGTCACTATTATATCGATGATCTTCAGGAAGCCAGGAAAGTCTTCGTGAATGAATTTGGAGGTACTCTTTTTACGGTTGCCAAGGATGTCAAAATTCAGGTCGAATTTAATCCGGACAAAGTAGCCGGATATCGGCTGATTGGATACGAAAACCGCAAACTGGAAAACCGCGATTTTAATGATGATAAAAAAGATGCCGGAGAGATAGGCAATGGTCATACTGTCACTGCGTTGTATGAAATCATTCCAAAAGGCGTTGAAAGCAAATGGATAAATCAGGACGGTAAAAGATATACCTCTATCGATAGTAACCGTATCAATGACTTCAATGACGAATTGGGATTTATTAAACTGCGGTATAAAGATCCGGACGCTCTGGAAAGTCACCTTCTGGAAAAAATTATCCATCATAAAGGCAACAACCCGGAGCTTTCAGATAATTTCTTTTGGTCTGCAGCGGTAGCCGGTTTTGGTATGGTACTCCGGGGCAGTGAATTTAAACAGGCTGCTGATGAAAACCTGGTCTTGCGACTGGCCAATAAAAGCAAAGGCAAGGATACCTTCGGTTACCGTTCTGAATTTATCTATCTGGTAGAGTCCTGGCAGAGAATTAATGGAATTAATTCTTCCGATGAACAGCAGACTAATAGAGATTAAAGTTGGAATTACCCTTTGTATTCAGAAATTATCCGACTGCCGTCGAATACAGTACGGTAGTCGGTAAAATTTTTACTGCCAAAAAGCAGGAAAGGTTATAGAAGATATTGTTAATTGTTTAATTGTTAAACGACTTAACTCTTTCTATTCTTGGCAACCAAGATGTTCAAGAGTCAGCATCTTTAATTTATCTTGTACTTTTGGCTTGAACCAAAAGTACCAAAAGTTCAAGGCTTTAAGGCTAAGCCTAAAACCGGTGGAGAAAACCTAAATTCTAAAAACTCACCCTGGTGGTAGGTTCTTCGGGTTTGGGGCTGGTAGTCATCGGGAGTTTTGCTTTTAGTCACTGGTGCTGGCTCATACAGTTTAGAATTTTTAACGGTTTTCCCCTCCGGTTTCTTTACGGCTTACCCTTAAGGCCGGTCTTAGACCTTTTTAACAAAAGGTCTTTAGTAAGTCGATGCGCTTGTGGCCAGGATCGTTGTCATTTGTCTAAAGTAGGCCCTTGCTTTGCTGCTGCGAGCGTGGATACTCAGACGAGAGTCCGGAGGTTACTTTCAGTTCAACTCTTCAATAGTTCAACCATGCACGCAAAGAGCTACTTGCTGATTATCCCATTTTTTCGGAAGGAACAGTTTAACAATAAAAAAGTAGAAAGCGATAGAAGCAAAGGCCGGTCGTGAAACATTGAACCTGCACAATGGACTCAAGGTCGTTTAATAGCAAATAAACAAGAGGTTTCGTTTATTATCAGGCGACTCTCAATAGTTGACGAACTGATTTGAGAGGCATATTTTTGTAATTCATTATTATTTGGGTTAGTGATTATCAACATCAAATAAACTGTTCAGATTAATCGGGAAATTGAATATACCAACTACATAGGAATTAAAATCATTAATTTCTCGGAATGGTCAATATTTTCTCCTGTCTGCCATCGAGAAAATAGAAACTTTCCCCATCGAAATAACCATTTTCCTCCAGCATGATCCGGATGATTTTCCCCCATTCTTTAATTTCTGACGCAGCATTTAAGTCAATGGAGTACGCCGTATTTTCATACATCGGATAGTCACCCGGGCCTTTGACTCCCTGTTGCTGATCCCACATCCCGATGGTCGGACCGGCGGCATGTCCATGCACACCAATTGGATGGGTATAAATGGAAGCATGAATGCCTTCTGATTCCGCCTGCACCAGAGCTGCTTTAAGAATTTCGTTGCCGGTTTTACCTTTGTCAAATTGTTCAATTAAGATATCCTGTACGCGATTTCCCCGCTTAAAAGCTGCATTTAAATAATCGGGCACGGTAGATTCTCCCGGTTTCAGTACATAAAAATGTTGCTGTTGATCACTATTTAATCGTAAATAGGTAATCCCAAAATCTACATGCAACAGATCACCAGGTTGAATAACCCGCTGTTCCGGTCTTTTTGAAAAAGCACGCAGATGGTCAAAATTCTCCGGATCATGTCTCTGGATATCGACCGTAGGATGAAACCAGGTTTGCAACCCCAGATCCGTAACCCGTTGACGTAACCACCACACGACATCATCCGTGGTAGTAATGCCAGGATGAATGACCTTTTCTGATAACCCCTCCTGAAGGATGGTATTCCCCAAACGGCAGATCATTGGGTAGATTTCCAATTCTCTGACTGTACGGGTTTCGAGCCAGGCAATGGCAAGTTTTTCGGCTGAAACTACCCTGGATTTATATCGCTCAGGTAGTTTGTCCATAAATGTTTTGTACTCCGTATGCACCAGACCATCGGCCAGACCGAAATCCTCGGAATAATTTAGGGCAATTTTAGCAGGATCTTTATCAACGATTGTTTTCATCAATGCTTCCCATTGATCAGGATATACGTTGATGTCCCACGATCCCTGAAGAAGTCTACCCACATCATACCGGGCAATGGCTAATTTCTCGAGCGGTTTTTCATCGCCGGCATCGTAAAAAACCATAATAGTGCGCCTCCGCGCGGATAGCCAGGTACCCGGCAACATGGTTTTCATGACCGGATCTTCATTGTACTCACGGGATATCAGAATCCACATATCCAGACCTTCGCGACGCATGAGCTGCGGTAAAAGATTTTCAAAACGATCTTCCAGTATCTGATCACTGATCTCAGCCTGCTCTTTTTCCGGGAGGATCCGGGGAAGAGCATTTTGACTGTAGAGACAATGGATAGATAACAAAAGACTGATCAGGA
>JBGTCB010000673.1:0-3916 GCA_041748995.1 Saprospiraceae bacterium
GGAGGCCGTTGAAATACTCCGCTCGTCCTGATCTTCTTCCATGTTAAGTTTCCACTATTTGATCTAAGCCGTTCTCGCCGCCTCTGGCTTTGTTGATCCCCTGCCCGGCATGCCTCGGCAGACGGTGTCAGTCAGTTACAACTTCAAGTAGCTTCCTTCGTCTCGCCGCGCCAGAGACGACGATTTACGGCTTCAGGATCAACCTGAATATTTCAACAGCCTCCTAGTGCTGAAAATTCTTTCATGCGCAGTTTCTATTATTATTTGATGATCATTTTCAGATTCTAATCAGATCTTCTACGAGACTTACCGTCAGCTATAGAACATTTTTCAGGATTGAAAGTAGTTTTTCGACATTTTGTTGTTTGGATAGACTAAGATCCAATTCAACAGTAGCCTTTGATTGCTGATAAATTGGTTCGCGTTCAACAAGCATAGCCGTTACAAAATCATATAACTCAGCAGGCGATTTGTTCAAGATTAAAGGTCTTGAACCTCCAGACAGGCTCAGTCTCTCGACAATGGAATCTGATGAAGCACGGAGATATACTGTATAGCCATTTGCATTCATAATCTGGAGGTTA
The DNA here is from genome assembly GCA_041748995.1 of Saprospiraceae bacterium. GTDB lineage: Bacteria > Bacteroidota > Bacteroidia > Chitinophagales > Saprospiraceae > JABDMH01. The sequence goes on from JBGTCB010000673.1 coordinate 585, forward strand.
TTGTTAAAGCAGGGCAGCCCCCCTCCGGTGCCCATGATGAACTGATCTCTCGTTTCAATAACTTCCCGCAACAGTTCGTGTTCCAGCTTCCGAAAAAAAGTCTCACCAAACTGAGAAAAAATCTCTGAGATTGTCATTTGCTGATGGGCTTCTAAAAGACTGTCAAAATCAACGAATTCCACAGAAAGGAGGTCTGCTGCCATCTGGCCAAGAGTGCTCTTACCGACTCCCATGTATCCCAGAAGAAAAATCCGCATCAGCATTGATTTAGGGCGTAAAATTATAAAAAGTGTTGATCTCTGTTTTTTGTTCCGCTATATGCCGGCGGGATAAAAACTATCCATATTTCAAATATGAAGTCCTCAAAATATCCGTAGCTTTGCCGCACATATTTGATATTGAGACCATGATTTATCTACAAGCACAGGCTAATCCCATAATGCAGTTCCTGCCTCTGATAGGAATCTTTGTTGTTTTTTATTTCTTCTTTATTCGGCCTCAGCAGAAAAAAGCGAAAGATCAATCAAATTTCCTTGCCAATATCAACAAAGGAGACGATGTTGTAATGTCCAGTGGCATCATTGGTAAGATTAATAAAATTGAAGATGAGATTGTAACGCTGCAGATCGATCAGAAAACCTTTATCCGGATTGCAAAAAGCTCGATCTCTAAAGAAATGACGGAAGCTACCAAATTGGATGCTTAAACGATTCCTACGGTCCATACGATCTTTTTCTACTCCTGATAGACTGAGCATCTCCATATGCCTTCTATTGTCTTCCATTGGTTGGTTTTTAACAAAAATGAGCAAAGAATACAATCACCATCAAACCTTTGCCATTAAGTATCAAATATCAAACAATCTGGCCTTCGACACCAATCCTCCAGGTTATCTAAATGCTGACCTAAGAGCCAGTGGTTGGTCATTACTCAGACTTTCTCTTAGTCGATCTGCTGATACAATCTTTTTAGATGAATCCAGAATTTTTGAAGGTCAGGTGTTATCCCGAACATTGTTAATTGAGAATCTGAATGCTCTGGTCGGAGATGAGTTAATTGTCAATAACATTACTCCCGAGCAACTGCAATTGAATCTGGTAGAAAGATATGCCAAAAGAGTACCGATACTTCTGGATGGTGAGATCTCTTTAAACCCACAGTATCAACTGAAAGAACCACCGCTTTTTGATCCAGACTCTGTCACGATTTTCGGAGCAGAAGATCAACTGACCAGATTGGACTTTTGGCCTACCAATGAATTTAACCAAAATGATGTCGAACAGGATTTTCAACAAACCTTACGTTTAAGAAATGCTTCTCCGTCGATAACCACAGATATCTTTCAAACGACCCTTGTTGTCAGGGTGGATCAGGTGACTGAGAAAGAAATCTATGTCCCTATTCACATTCCAGACTCTTTGTCTGGTAAGATCCGGATCTTTCCCAGCGAAGTGCTCGTAAAAGTCAATCTGGGCCTCAGTCACTATGAAGAGGTAAATTCGGATGACTTCAAGGTGGAAATGAAATGGGAACCAGAGGAAAAGAATACCCGGGAGGTGGAAGTAACGACCCTGCCTGATTTCGTAGTCTACATTACTCATACTCCCAAATCTATCGATTTCTACCGATCAAAACCCTCCGAAGATGACGAGTGAAAAACTTTTGATATTTGATTGTGACGGCACCTTGGTGGATAGTGAAGGTATTGCCAATCAGGTATTCCTGGAGGCAATAAATGATCTCGGTATACCGGTTACTGAGCAGGAAGCCTGGGACCATTTTCCAGGCACCTCCATGGCGCTTTGTATTAAATATGTGGAAGAGACCTACCAGGTCAAGCTTCCCCAGGATTTTGTCGATCATCAACGGAAGCGGCAAAGGTTAGAATTTAAAAATCGACTTCAACCCATCCAGGGTGTAGCCTTAGCATTAAATCGCTTGCCCCATAAAAAGTGTGTAGCCAGCAACGGCCCGATGGAGGTCATTCAGACCAATCTTAAGACAACGGGCCTGGATCAGCATTTTGAAGAAAGAATTTTCAGTGCCTATGTTCTGGAGAAATGGAAACCAGAGCCAGATCTTTTCCTGCATGCTGCTGAAACTCTCGGACACCGCTACGATGATTGCATCGTCATTGAAGATAGTCTGGCCGGAATGCAAGCCGGATTAAATGCCGGAATGACTGTACTTGCTTATGTTCCTCCTCATCACCCTTATAAAGTCGATCTGACAGGAGTTCATACATTTGAAGATATGTCATATCTGCCGGATATGGTAGCTTCTCTCAATTTTTGAGATAACCCTGAGTTGCGGTAAATGATCTAAATTCTTGACTACATTGTACTGGAAGTGTGGTCACTGAAAATCCCCCATATTTTCTAATTACTGAAGCAAGCCTCCCCTCTTTTTTCTATCAGTAACTTTGTGATCCATGAAGAGTGATAGCTGACAAAACCAGTTGTTATCAATGATTTTGTCAGCTATCTCGAGGTTTTAATGTAAGAGGGTGACATTACCTTTTTCGATATGCTGATCTCCTCCAATGCACAAAATACGGAGATAATATCCATAAACATCGGGCGATAGTAATTTGTCTCTGAAGGTACCATTCCATCCTTGAGCGGGATCATGCGATTCAAATACTTTTTCACCCCATCGATTGTAAATGAAAAGATCCATCTCTTCAATATATTGCCCTCGTACAAATAGTACATCATTCTCATTATCGCCGTTCGGACTAAAGGCATTTGGCATAAACACAAAGGGAGGCTCGCACTGTACTACAATGACTACTACTGTTACTTGCTTGGTTGTCATACAGCCACCCGCATCCGTAATATTTACAGTAAAAGTGGTAGTCTGATCGGGCACTGCAACGGTGGTGTTACTCCCGGGTGTCTGCAGGACATCGGAAGGTGTCCAGCTATAAGTGGCTCCCTGCTCAGGTGTTGCGGTTAGAGTTGAAGATTCTCCAAAGAAAATGGTATCCGGATCAGCGGTTGCCATAAAGCGATCAAGATCACTGACCATAACCGTTACACTATCGATAACGATGCATCCATCTTCAAAATAAACCGTGGCACTGTAGGATGTTGTCACTTCCGGTCTCACTGTCACTCTTTCACCTCCCTGGCCTAAAACAATGCTTTCTGCTGGTGCCCAGATAACTGAATCTATCTGAAAATCGGTATTGTTGATAATGGTAATATCGACAGGTTCTGCTACACAGACCAACTCATCCTTACTCAATTCAAATTGTAACATCCTGACTCCCAGGAATATACTATCAATATAAACGCATTCACCTACCATTCCTCTGATGCGGTAATAAC
>JBGTCB010000674.1:0-4286 GCA_041748995.1 Saprospiraceae bacterium
CAGTCTTTTATACATGATAAAATCATTCGGATCTATTCCCAATCTTTTCATAGTTCTGGTCATGTTTGCGATGGCTTTTCAGCACTTCCAAGTTAGATTATTATAACTACAACCACTTTTGTATTAAGGATCCGGGTTTAACTCACTACCCCTAATTTCTTACCAACCTTACTAAAAGCCTCTACCGCTTTTTCAATATCTTCCTTTTCATGTGCCGCAGATATCTGCACTCTGATTCGTGCTTTATCTTTTGGTACCACCGGGTAGAAAAACCCAATGACATAGATCCCTTCATCTAATAACTGGCGGGCAAAGTCCTGTGCCAATTTAGCATCGTATAACATGATCGGCGTAATCGGGTGTTCTCCCGGAATGATATCAAATCCTGCAGCTGTTATGGCTGACCGAAATTGCCGGGTATTTCTTTCGAGTTTATCACGCAGGTGGGTAGAACCTGAGAGCATTTCAAGAACCCTGATTGAAGCACCGGCTATGGCTGGGGCAAGGGTGTTGGAGAAGAGATAAGGTCGGCTCCTTTGCCTCAACAGTTCTACAATTTCCCTGCTGGCTGCAGTAAAACCTCCGGAAGCGCCCCCCAGGGCTTTGCCATAGGTGCCGGTGATGATATCTACCCGGCCCACAGCGTCCCGGTATTCATGGGTACCCCGTCCGGTTTTACCGACAAATCCTGTAGCATGACATTCGTCGACCATAACCATAGCATCATACTTCTCAGCCAGATCACAGATCTTGTCGATTTGAGCTATCGTACCATCCATACTGAATACACCATCGGTTGCGATCATCCTCCGTCGCGCTCCACCAGCTTGTTTTAGCTGTAACTCAAGGTCATTCATATCGTTCGTCCTGTAACGATACCGGGCGGCTTTACATAACCGTACTCCATCGATAATCGAAGCATGATTCAGCTCATCGGATATGATAGCATCCTCAGAATTCAACAAAGGTTCAAAAAGTCCTCCATTGGCATCAAAGGCAGCAGCGTAGAGGATGGCATCTTCCAAACCCAGGAATTCAGCAGTTTTTCTTTCCAATTCCTTATGAATAGTCTGGGTTCCACAGATGAAACGGACGGAAGACAGACCAAAACCAAATTGATCCAATGCTGAATGCGCTGCTGCAATCACCTCCGGATCAGACGAAAGTCCCAGGTAGTTATTAGCACAAAAATTCAGCACCTGCCCAGCCTCTGCAGTGGTGATATGGGCACCCTGCGGTGTCGTGATAATACGTTCTTCCTTGTAGAGGCCGGCCTCTCTGATTTCTTGAAGCTCTGATTGCAAAATGGGTTTAACCGATTTAAACATAGTTGATTAGGAATTTTCTTGATAGAATTTATTTAAATGGTAGAACATGTCAGCTGTCATTTTCTCCAGGTCAAATGCAGGTTGCCATCCCCAATCCTCTCTGGCTTTGGTATCATCAATGGACTGTGACCACGAAGAAGCGATTTCCTGGCGGAAATCCGGTTTGTAGTCTATGGTGAACCCAGGAATATGTTTGCGTATGGCTTCTGCCAATTCAACCGGAGTAAAACTCATACCGGTCAGATTATATCCTGCCCGCACTTTGATTTTTGATTTTTCTGCTTCCATAAGTTCCATGGTGGCTCTCATGGCATCGTCCATATACATCATGGGTAGCCTGGTTTCCGGTTCAAGAAAACAGGTATAATGACCCTCTTTTATGGCAGCATGAAAGATCTCCACTGCGTAGTCGGTGGTGCCACCCCCGGGTAAACCTTCATGACCAATAATGCCAGGATAACGAATTGACCGCACGTCCAGATCAAATCGCTGGTGATAGTAATTGCACCAGTTCTCTCCCGCCAGTTTGCTCATGCCATAGGCAGTACCCGGTAGCAGGGGGGCATCCTGTGGTGTATTGACCTTGGGAGTGCTTTTGCCATGCACCGCGATGGTACTTGGAAAGAATACTTTATGAATTTTGTATTCACGCGAGAGATCGAGAATGCTAAGAAGTCCGTTTAAATTGACATTCCAGGTTTTTAAAGGATTCCATTCTCCATTAGCTGATAAAATAGCCGCCAGGTGATAAATCTCGGTGATTTCAAAATCTTCGATAATTTCTCTGATGCGTTGCACATTCAGAATATCAAGCATCAGGAATGGATGATCATCGTAGGAGGGCCTGACAATATCACTGGCTATGACCTGGTCCCGGCCATATTTATTTCGCAATGTTTCAGTGAGGATCGTGCCGATCTGCCCATTGGCTCCGGTAACCAGGATTGACATATTTTGATTATTCTTGGCTGTAAGTTGCGATATTCCGGGGTGATGGCAAAATCTATATCCATCCGGGAGACTGAGACGAATGCTAGATGGGTCGTGGAATATGGTCTAAGAATTGATAGGTCCGGGCATCATAGTTCATTTGACAACAAAAGTTGGTTTTACCATTGGTGACCCAGAGGAAAGGCACGGTCAACGACATGTTGTAACGGGCAATCTGATCGAAAGTTTGCTGGTTGATAGCGATTTTGGGTGCCTTGCATTCGATCAAAATAAACGGGATGAGTTCTTTGTGATAAGCTACGATGTCAAAACGTCGGGACAAACCATGATAAAGGACTTTTTTCTCTACCTGAATCATTCGTGAGGAAAACCCCAGCTCTACCAGGTGATTCAGGACGAGCTGGCGAACCATTTCTTCCGGAGTAAGTCGGATCCATTGCATCCGGACAATATCCCAGATATAGGACTGACCGGCATCCTTTCGCATACGTAAGGATGACTGATAACCGAGGAGATCAAGATCGATGATCATTAGATTGTAATTTCATACACAAATAACTAAATTTGGGGCCGTCTTTAAAAACCCGATTTATAGGATCTACTTTTCGAAAGGAAAGAATTAATTAAAAGCTGGCTATGGACATTGTAATTGATCATCTATCAAAGAGTTATGGTTTTCAAAAAGCCGTGGATGACATCTCTTTTAGGGTGAAAACCGGTGAAATTCTGGGATTTCTTGGTCCGAACGGTGCCGGTAAGACCACAACCATGAAGATGATAACCGGCTATCTCGATATTGAAGAAGGTGATATCACTATGAATGGTCATTCTCTCCGGGATCACGATATGAAGGGAAGGATTGGCTATTTAGCAGAACATAATCCACTTTATCCGGATATGACGGTGTTGGATTATCTGCGTTTTTGCGCAGCATTGCAGCGAGTACCTTCTTCGGATATTGAACAGCGGATCCGGAAGATGGTTAAACAGACCGGTCTTGATATTGAAAAACACAAAAAAATAGGAGAACTCTCCAAAGGATTCCGACAGCGTGTTGGTCTGGCTCAGGCCATGATTCATGATCCGGAAGTATTAGTGCTCGATGAACCAACCACCGGACTTGATCCTAATCAGATTGTTGAAATCAGAGATTTGATCCGCCAGATGGGTAAAGAAAAAACGGTTATTCTCAGCACGCATATTTTACCCGAAGTAGAAGCTACCTGCGATCGCATTCTGATTATCAATAAGGGGAAAATCGTAGCCGATGGAACAGCCGAAACCCTTAGGAAGCAGGCACAGGGTCAGCAAATTTTGAGGGTAAAAATCATAGCTCCCAATTATCAGGAGGTTTTTGATCATCTTAAGAAATTACAGTCCGTTGCAATGGTTGATATATTGGATCGCGAGAGAAACCGGTTTGAGATTCAGAGTATTTCCAATATGTCAAGCAACGAAAGTGTGTTTAGACTTTGTGTCGACAGGGGTTGGATACTTACAGAAATGATTCCTTTCGAGACCAAACTCGAAGATATTTTCAGAGAATTAACAATGAATTAAAAAATTAGCCGATTATGAACCCTGTATGGATAATAGCAAAGAGGGAATTAAATTCTTTTTTTGATTCGCTGGTTGCTTATATAATGTTGATCGCCTTTTTAGGTTTTAGTGGTTTTTTCACCTGGCTTTTCGGGAGTGATATTTTTCTGGTGAAAGAAGCCAGCCTTCAGGTATTTTTTGGTGTTGCGTTTTGGACATTATTTTTCTTCATCCCGGCGATAACCATGCGTCAGTTGGCAGAGGAGAAAAAATCCGGAACCCTGGAAATGTTACTGACTAAATCCGTCAGTAACCGGCAATTGGTCTTGGGAAAGTGGCTGGCCTGTTTTCTATTGGTAGTAATTGCCCTGGCATTTACTTTACCGTATTATTTTACTGTGGCTTCTATTGGAAGCATGGATCACGGAGCTACTATCAGCGGATATCTGGCACTATTGTTCATGAGTT
>JBGTCB010000675.1:0-1590 GCA_041748995.1 Saprospiraceae bacterium
CTCAAAAATCTTACAACTGAGTCAGTACGGACTCTTGGGTCTGGTTAGCGCGCAATGTGGGTTAATTGTTGAATTGTATCCTGTTTCGCTCTAAAGCGCCTCCTTTTTCTTGACCTGAATAACCCCATTCATCGTTCTCCAATGTCCGGGGAAGGTACAGACAAAAATATACACTCCGGGTTCATCCGGAACTTCCCAGATAATTTCCCGGGTTTCTCCCGGATCGACCAGACCTGCCGCAGCCAGCACAACCGTCAGTTCCGGAATATATTCTCTTTCTACTCCAATCGATGACTGCGCCATCTGATCGGCTGCTTTACCGATCATTTCCAGACTACCGGGGGTGCCAATCAGGAGATTATGCTGCATACCATCATTGTTGCTGAAAACGATCTTGACTTTCTCACCGGCTATGACTTCCAATTCTTCGATGTCATAGCGCATTTGATCTGGAATTGTCTGCATCTCTATTATTCGATCGAATTCCTGTTGAGCTACATCGGGTAATTGTTTACTTAATTCCTGAGCATAGGGTCCGTAATGTTTTAAGAATAAATCAACAATATTCATTCCCTCCTGAAATACTTCTACATCCGGTTTAAACTGTTCTTCGATTTTAAATTTCCACAATCCCGACAAATCAATTTTATCTGTACCTAGCTGAACAAATACCTGTTCCTTTTCACCATAGATTCCTCCTCTCCCACCCCTGTCGGAAATCCGCACGGTGACCTGGTTTTTACCAGGCTTTAATAATCCGGATGGAATAGTATAAATTCTTTCATCATCCCATTTCCTTTCTATTCCTCCAACTCGCCGTCCATTAATGTAAGTATCATCCGTATCATCAATCGGACCCAGACTGATTTTACCAGGTTTTCCTGCCAGGGCAGAAGGGACTTCAAACTCTTTCCGGACCCAGATAATGCCATCAAAATTTGCCAGATCAACGGTCGGAGTTTTAGACCAGCGACCGGGGGTTTCTATATTTCCCCAATCATCCATATTGACCTCACCTGAATAATCCACAACTTCTTTCTTGTCCTGAAAACCGGCTGCAATGCGCTCTTTTTCACTGGCATGCATTGCCCTGGTGAAAGACTCCTTATGCTTTACCGCTCCTGCATACACTGCCCGGGCAAGCCATTCATCATCCATCACCGATTTTTCCCGGGATAGATCATACAGGATCGCTCCGATTTCATCGTTATTTTGTTCGATCAGGTTTAAAATCGCAGCCAATCTTACTCCTCCGTCTTTATCAGACCATAATTTTGTATCCCGGATTATAATTAAATTCATTTCCGAAGGATCCAGCACCCGGATGGCATTTTTCCTCACCCCCGCCGAAGGATGTTTTAAGGCACCATAAACCGCGTCCATAACCTCTTTTTCGGCGGCATCGATTAAATTAAGTCCGTGCAAAGTCCATAAAGCATGGATGGCTCCGGGATTCAATCCGATCGCATCCACATTCTTATCATTAACTAAATCAATTAAGCTGTTTTTTGCCTGCAGGGAATTATTCTCCACTATCAGACGCTGGGCATGCAACCTCCAGAATAAATTATCATTACTGAGTGCAGCAAT
>JBGTCB010000676.1:0-7306 GCA_041748995.1 Saprospiraceae bacterium
AAAAATGTGCAAAGTCTCTGAAATGCAAACTGATGCTGAATACCTGGAACAGGCAAGAATATGGACTGATAGCTTTTCATGGGATCGATACGCCACGACCCTACTAAAGTTAATAGAAGAAAAAAGAAAAGGTAGCTAAACCACTTTTATCAACTCAATTACTGGGCAGGATCGGCATTAGGATCATCGAAATCACCACGCAGTGTCCGGAAACGCTTGCGAGCTTCAACAGCCAGGGTGCTATTACTAAAATCAATAAATAATCTCTCATAAAGCTCCTTGGCTTTTTCTACATCCTTAAGGTTGGTCTCATAGAGTTGAGCCAAAGCGAACAATGCATTATCCGCGCGGATTTCTTCCAGGTGATTATCAAGAATTTCCTGATACAAAGACGCGGCCTTCTCATATTCGTGCTTTCGGGTATACATCTGTGCTTTGATATATAGTATATCGTCGGTCAGACTATGTTTTGGAAATTCTGTTTCGATTTGATTCCACTTTTCTTCAGCTTCATCAAATTTATTTTGAAAGACAAGGAGTTCAGACTGCGCATATAATTCCAGAGGTCTGGCGGTCGTGTCCAGTCCCATATTGTCCATGATAAAAACACTGAGATCCAGCGCATCGTTGGCAATCAACTTGGAGGTTGATGCTTTAAGTACGTCAAACTGGGTTTGCGCCCATTGGAAATCACCTACATAGTATGACAGTTTGGCATTCTTAAATCTGGCTGTCTGACCAATCAAATCGTCCTTAAACTCCTTGTCGACCTGGGAGTATAATAAAGTAGATTCCCACTGGTCTCCCTGCATCAGATAATAATCTGCCAGTTGGATTTTTCCGTTAGCCTTGAGATACTGATTGACCCCTGGTAGGGCAACCATTTCATCCAGTAAGGAAATAGCGGTAGGAAGTTCATTCAGGTAAAAAGCATGTAGTGAGGCAAGATCCAATATGATGTTTGCTGTACTTTTATTCCTGCCAAATTCGACAAGAAATGCCGAATATTCAGTGGCCAGGGCATGTAGATCTTCCCGATTGTAATTGAATGCTTCCGTTACCTTAAGCCTTTTGGTATATAATAACTCTTTTTTTGCATCAAGATAAAAGGCTGAAGTAGCATCTTTAGACTTGACCAGATAATCAAAAGCCTCGATTGCCACGTCATATTCTTTTGCATTCACAGCCATGTTCGCCAATTCATATACGCGGGTTCCGTTTTCCCGTAAGCGCCTGTCCAAACCCTTTACCTGCCGTAATGCATTCTTAAAGTCTTTGTTTTGAATAAAGACCCAGCTCAGAAGTTCCGCATAGAGTATGTTCTCCTGGTTGGATTGGATTCGTTCATACAATTGGTTTTGCAATTCCTTCCAATCTTCTTCAGCGAGGTAACGCTCCAACAAAAGTTTGACATTGTCAATGCGTGAGGTTTCGTTCTCCATAGCATTGAGAAAATAATGGATCATTTTCTCCGTATCATGTTTTCTGCGGTAGAGATCACCTAGATTATAGGAAAAGATAATATCGTCTTTGAGTAGTTTTGCACCCCGCTCGTAAGTCATTATAGCCAGATCAAATTTGTTCATATTGACAAATTCATTTCCAAGTTTAACGACAACCAGCCGATCGGTCGGCATCTTTTTGATCGCTTCTTCATAGAGTTTTTCAGCTTCCTCATCCTTAAACTGAGCCTCCAGAATCTTTCCCTGGGTAACATACAACGTGAGGTTTTGAGGTTCTTTCTTCAAGCGTGCCCTGACAACCTTTTCCGATTCCTCAAAAGAATCCATTGCCAAAAGACTTTCAATATATTTATCAAAGTAAAAGGTACTGCGTGGATCTTTGTCGTAAAGTTCCTTAAAAAGTGAAGCAGCTTTTTCAAACTCACCAGTTTCAAAATATTGCATTGCCAGTCGGGAGGTTTGCCCATAACCCAGCTGCCATGCAAAAAAGAAGATCAAAAAGGGAAAGACTTGTGTATATTTCATTAGTGCGTGGTGTGTTTTTCCAAATATAACGCATTTTGGTGTACAGGTGTTGGATCAGGATGCCGACCGGCCCATCTTAATGGATGGCCCACCCAACAATCTACATAGTAATTCAACAGCTTCCACGAATTAACAATGCATAGGCACAAGATGTTGAGCAGAAGTTCCCCAATAAAAGGTATTGATGGATTCTGCTTCTCATCAAGAACGATTCCCTGGATCAACCCATCTTTACAGATTGCGGAACTGCCCCAATTCCTCGAAAAATTAATAGCTGCAACATTTGGTGAAATCATACCTTAGCAACCGGAAAACATGAAAATAAACGTCTCCCTGTTTGACAAATCAAGTCACTCACCCTCACTAATTGATCTGGTAGGTATCGATAAGGCTGGCGATTTCATTGATTTCTGCTTTATTGCCAACCCCTACTACCCGACGGAAGCTATGATCGATCAGATGCTTGGCCGGTTTAAACTCCTGATCAAGACCTACCCTAACAGCAACAATAGGATAAACAACATTAATCTGGCAAAGGTGATTGGGGTTGATCCGGACAAATTGATTATCGGCAATGGAGCAACTGAATTGATCACTGAAATCTGTGATAATTTTGTGGAGAGTCTTGGTATACCCATTCCAACCTTTGCAGAATATATCGAAAAGGCCATCCCTTCCAAGGTCTTTCTGTATGCACTGGATCGGAAAAAAGGTTACCAGATGGATCTGAGCAAGTATGCTCATTGGTTGCTGGATAACAAAATCAAGGCTGCATTGGTGATTAATCCTTCGAATCCGACTGGACAACTATTCAGTCTTTCGGAAATGCACCGTTTTTTAAAACAGGTGAGTACCCTGGATCTGGTCATTGTAGATGAGTCTTTTATCGATTTTGCCAGTGAAAATGAAATACCAAGTCTTTTACATTCAGCCCAGGATTACCCTAATCTGGTCATTGTGAGGTCAATGAGTAAACACTGCGGTGTACCCGGTTTGCGATTAGGCTATGCTTATACTTCCAACAGTGAATTATGTCAGACCCTAAAGAAAAATCTCCCGACATGGAATATCAATACCCTGGCGGAGTACTACCTAAGCCTACTGGTAACCACCGAAAAAGAATATGAAGAATCCCGGATCATGGTTGTCAGGCAAATGCACTGGTTGTACAATGAACTAGGTAAAATCAATGGAATCAAACCCTATCCCACCGGAGCCAATTTCATACTCTTGAAGTTGGAAAACGGTCTGACAGCCAGACAATGCCAGAAAGTATTGCTCGAGGAAAATCGCATGTATGTGAGAGATTGTTCTAATAAGCAAGGCATGGATGATTATCACATCCGGGTAGCATCCCAGGGTCATGATAGCGATGTACAACTGGTCGCTGCTTTAAGGAGGATCTGCAAAAATGCATTGATCGATAATTATTCAATACTTCGCAAGCGGGCACCAAGGGTGATCATTCCAACAGCTCATCATCTTCGAAAGACAAGGTACATTCAATATGTGGGTGACCAACACCTTAATCTCGTACTTGAAAATGGTGGTGGTCCTCTGATGGTCCCTAATCTCCAGGATAATATTGATCATATTGATATTTTTTTATCAGATGCCGATGCACTGCTTCTGGTGGAGGGTGAAGATATTTCACCTGAATACTATGAAATGGAATTACGGGACCGTTCTTTGATAGACCGAACCAATGCGATCCGGGACCGTATCGAAAAATACATCTTACAGTACGCTCTTGACAGGAATCTACCCATACTCGCTATTTGTCGCGGTCATCAACTTTTAAATGTAGTGCTGGGAGGATCACTTTATACAGATGTAGTGAAGACCAGGGAAAATTCGGTCAAACATCTGGGTGAAGGTAAAGCATACAATGCTCTGCGTCATGGTCTTAAGATTGTCGAAAACAGTCTTTTGCATGATATCTATGGTCAGCCCGAAATGCAGGTGAACTCTTATCATCATCAGGGCATCAAAACACTGGGTAAGGGCCTGACAGCCATAGCTTTTGCTGAAGATGGACTGATTGAGGCCATTATAATGCCAGATAAGAAATTCGTAGTTGGTCTGCAATTCCATCCCGAAAGATGCATGGAGGAATATGCAGGACACCGGGAAATTTTCAAGCGCTTTATTGACTCGGTTGAAACTTGAATTGACCTGGATTTCGCTATTCTTTGTTAGCCAGTTCATCCATGAAAAATGGAGTTTCATGCAATCTTGTAATTGTTTCAGTGCATTTCCGATTGGGAATATCCTCAAACGATCGGACTTTTGACTATTCGAAGAATTTCTCGAGCCACTAATCAAGCTGCCGGTAAGAGGAATCTTTAAAACAAAAAGTCATGAAAAGAATATATCTGGTCTTTGCTTACCTTTTCCCGTTCACCTGGAATATTGTTGCGCAGGTTAACTTGCCGCCGTCGTTTCTCGCAAATCAGAGTAACTTGAGCCCTACCGTAAAAAAGTCATTGTCAACTTACCTCAAAGAAAAAGATCAATCTGGCTATCAAATTCAAACAAAAATTGTGGCGGATGATCTTCAGTTGGACTCAACGATCTCCTACCACCAAACGGACGCAGGTGGCGGAAACTTCATTGTAACTCCCTTTGAACGTACGGATTACTTTTACATCAATCCCAAAACCATAATCGAACGGGAGTCTATTCTGGAGGATGGTAGGTGGAAAAAGTCTTTTCAGTCAACTTTTAGATTTGACGATCAGGAACGGCTGTTTGCAATATTGTCCGAGAGTTTTGATCCTGATTTTGGCTTTTTAATACCGGAAACCCGCTTTCGGATATTCTTTCACGGCAATTCTCAAACCCTGGGTGATTCCATTTTTCTGGAAACCTGGTCTGCCGATTCCTTACGTTGGGTCAGATCGGTGACCATCTATAACTCCTTCAATGAAATGGATCTGATCTTTGAAAGTGTAACAATCCTTACAAATGATGGGGGAGAGCAAAGCACCTTGAAAGACAAGTATTACTATGACGATCGGGCCAAAAATGTTCTGATTGAATCTTTCACTGTGGAGGGTGAAAGTGAGATATCCACCGGAAAAGAAGAAAACCAATATATCCTCGATTATCTCATCTCCACCGAGACCAGCATTGCCGATGGTGCAGGTGGATTTTTTCCTTTGACCAGAACCGATTACAGTTACAACACACATGGTGACCCCGATACCATACAAGCCTTCCAGTATCTTGCGTTGAATGCCACCTGGACCCTGACCGATGCTCATTACCAGAATTACGATAACGACAACAGACTAAGCCGAGAAGTACTGGTAAAATTTGTATTGGAAGCGCCAGTAGAGCACCAAATTATTGCATATGATTATCTTCAGGACCAATTTTTGATCTGGAAATCGGTATTTTTCCGGCATCTGACAACTGGTCTGGAATATCTGGAATACAAAACGCAATACTATTATTCAACACTAACCACTTCCAACAAACCAGTGCCATCACAATTTCAAATCCTGACTTTGTCACCAAATCCAACTCAAAACCAAGTGGAATTTAGAGCCCGTCAGGGATCAACTATCAGACTCTATGACCTGAATGGTCAATTGATTCAAACCCAATCCGGATGGGAGGGAGTAAACTCCATGGACTTATCCCTTCTGGCACCGGGTCATTATACGATCATCTTAAAAGATAAGAATGGACTTTTTACGGGGAAAATCATTAAGCAATGATCTAAGGGCACTCCTAAAACCCCGTTCAATTGTCGGCCGCGTATATACTATAGGCTATTCAAGAATAATTCACCTCTTCAATCCACTTCGCGGTTTCGTTATTCCACGGTCACTTAGCTCAAGCTCCTTCTCGATGTCTGGTCTCGCTTAGTTCTTTTTGAATTTACCTAATTTCAGAAATTTTTAGAAGTACCCATAATAAATTAAAAACAATATAATTACTAAAATATACGGTTAGCACAGGGAGACTGTTGAAATACTCCACTCATCCCGATGTTCGTCCAAGGGGACCTTCCACATTGATCATCCGGCATCCTCGCCTCCTCTGGATTTGTTGATTCTCAGTCAGTTGTAGCTTCAAGTAACTTTCTTCCTCTTACCGAGCCAGAGACGATTGGTCAGGAAAGCTTTAGCTTGTCGTGATGGTTGATCAAAGATGGACCTCATCATCTTAAATGTACTTTTCTATCATATTCACCAGATCATGTGTATTTTTACGATCATTTCTCATTGAAAGGGAGGTGTTTTTTGTAATTCGGGGAACTTCAGCAATTTCATTTGCTCTATGGATTAGATCGCTATCAGTACCCAATCACGTAAAATTTTACACATGACGGTGAGCCGCACATTCGGGCCTGACATTGATCAAGCTCATCACGCAATTGATGAAGACAAAATTATCCAATATATCTATTTGAAACTGGCAGCCTTGGGTTACCATGATTACGGAGAAGGAGAAGTATCTGAGTTTCTCGATATCGCCAAACCTCTCCTAAATAATTATAAGGAAAAGGCACGTCTCTTGTCGAGTCATCTGTCTCCGATCGGTAGTCGGATACAGGCTTATCTAAATGATCTTTTGCAAGACATTCCGAACACTGGCCATATTACATTACCTGAACATCCATTTCTTCTTGACCGGCATGGCCTGGCCCGCATTATGTCTCTACCTCCAAATGCCGACAGTTATGAGACGGATATCGTGAAATCATATCGAATTTCCCAGGGCATACTTCACAACCCAAAAGAAGACCGGCGTACCACCAAGGGAGTCTTTCATGTTTGTGAAGGTGGTCTGCCGATACCTGATGATAAAAAAGCTGTACCAAAAGTTACTTTTGCACACCTTCTTGAAGCGGCACTGAATCCTCCCAAAGATTTACTGACACTACCTTTTACCGCGCAGCAAAAAGAGAAAGCACAACTTTTTGTGGGCCTGTTGCTTAGACCCATCGTGGTACCTGAAGTACCCGGAGTTATGAAGGAGAAATCGATGGAAATACGCTTTTTTGCCCCTGGTAGCCTGGTCAGCAATCTCGATTTTGTAGAATCGATATTTGGCAATGCCGGTGATCCTCATCTTCCAGAAAATGATGCGGCGCTTGATGCTGAGGGTTGGACTGGTCATACTGGTTGTGTCATTCTAGCGCCTCATCTTGTCAATCTCCGAAAAAAAGACCTTGGTCTACCGCATTATGATGACGCATCAGAAAGAGCACGCCGTGATGACATGTGCTGGCGTGATCCTTCAGAAAAGTATAATGATGGCGGGGCTTTCAAAATTACCTCCCGTGACGAACAGGGAGTTATTGT
>JBGTCB010000677.1:0-2294 GCA_041748995.1 Saprospiraceae bacterium
TACCTGAAAAAGAATGGAGTGCAATATCCGGTTAATTATCATACCGAGGACTTTGTAAAGACAATTCGGAACATTACCGGAGGACGCGGGTTGGACGTAGTTTTCGATCCGGTGGGAGGAGAGTCGGTGAGGAAAGGTTTCAAATTACTTGGAGCAGGAGGCCGGATGATCTCATTTGGAGTGTCTTCCATGAACCAATCAAAATCAATTTTTGGAAAGATTAAGATACTGGCCCAGTTTGGTATCTATCATCCGGTGCAACTCTTGAGTCAGTCAAAGGGCCTGATAGGTGTAAATATGCTAAAGATTGGTGATGCCCGACCGGACAAGATGGAACGGGTGATGAAAAGAGTCATCGAAATGACAGGGGAGAATATACTGAAGCCCTATGTTGGCGGAGAATATGGAATCAGTCAACTGGCTGAAGCACATGCATTTCTGGAGTCCGGAAAATCTATGGGTAAAATCGTGGTAAAATGGTAAAGAACAGAGTTCTAAATCCTAAATCGACAATGTTTTAGGATAGAGTGGTAATCATTTCCGGGTCAAACCATGGAATCGGAAGAGCGACTACTATTATTTTCAAGGATTATCTGATTGGGTAACCAACCAGACCAAAGAGAAAAATAAAAAGAAAGAATTTACCTGCTCGGTGGTTTTAATCTATCAATCATGAAGTATCAACACGGGCATACTTAACCTGTCCAATTCTTCCTTGACCTGACTTCGGTGAATCGCGTTCAACATCCATCCACGATCGCGGTGTATCATACATAGTAGGTCGGATTTTAAATCATGACATACGTCATTGATATCCTTGGTCAGCGACCCCTCAGAAGACCTGGAATAAAACTCATATTTGATGTCTTTCAGAAAGTAATCGAGATCAAGGTTTAGCTCAAGCGGCCGATCATCCTTGCCTTTTATGTGTAAAACTGTCAGCGCACTACTATTTTGTTTTACGATGTCGACAAGTGACTTCAATACCTTCTCGCCGCTGATTATCTCTTCGTCAATAGCGAAGACCACGGACTTCAAGTGATTAAATACATATCCCTGAGGAATCGCAAGGATCGGACAGGTTGATTTTTCAAAAAGTGTTTCAGTCAGACTTCCGAATATCCGGTCATTTGGATTCCGCAGGCCTTTTGTACCAATAACTACAAGGTCAAATTCGTTTATCCTTAGGTAGGATGAGATCTCATCCAGGGGATTTCCATGAATAATTTGCTGACTCCATTGCACTTGCTGCTTCTCAGCCTGCATGCTGTCCGTCAGAGTACTCAAACTTTCCTGAATGATACTTCGTTGGTTTTCCAAATATTCTGGGAAAAAAGATGATACATCTCCGGGAAAACTGCAATGAAGCAACTCAATATACCGCTTTTCAAAATTTTCTAAAAGGGAAGCAGCGTAGTTAACTGCGTCAAGAGATGCGATGGAAAAATCTACGGGACAAAGAATTTTCATATTGAGAATATTTATATGGTTATTTTATGACAAGATTTTACCTCCTAAATACTTCTAAATGTATAACATCGATCCCGGTTGAATGATGAGTCTCGTCAAAACCGGTTATGATAATGGTCAATGCCGGAGGCGAGGAACGGCAGCGATCTTCTAACAAAAAAAATGATGGCATAAATATCATCGCAAGTCGGTATTTCTCCCAAGGTGCCAATAATCAATAGGTCCTTTGATTTAGATCATATAAAACCATCCGAATTTATGGCATCTTTCGGTTAATGTGAGAATTATGCACTTTTTGCCGACCTCCAAAAAAACAACTCCAAGGAAAACCCAATGACGAACACCTGAATTAGTTAGGAAGTAAATAGCATTAACTAAGTGAACCGTAAAAGACAAGACTAGAAAATGTATTTTAAAATAATTGCCCTTGACCTTGATGGTACAATCGCGAAGAATGATCATATTGAACTGATCACCTGGAAAGTACTCAGGGATGTGAAGAAATCGGGTCGCTCGATCATTTTGGTCACGGGTAGAAGGCTAAATGCAATTGAAAAACTAGGTCCGTTTGAAGATCTTTGCGAAGCAATTGTCGCAGAAGACGGAGCCGCTATTTTCTTCCCATCCAACCAGTCAGTGATATTACCATTTGGACATCTGGCTCCGGTAGTGGTAAATAAATTACTCAAGTTTCGGCACCTAAATTTAGATGAATTTTGTTCCAATCGCTGAGGAAATCACTTTTGTCCATTGCGACATTGAGAAGATCATTGAAGTCTTTGTCCACTAGTATAGCAATTTGTTGAATAATTAGATACAGTTGA
>JBGTCB010000678.1:0-2500 GCA_041748995.1 Saprospiraceae bacterium
CGGATATCGAGAGGTTGCACCAGTATATATTAGCTGGTGTTCCTTCTGATATCGTTAGATCATTGATAATAAGTCGGTCAATCAGGGATCTGAGAGGTTGGACAAACGCCTTCGTCTCTTAAAATCTCAAATGCTGCTGAAGCCGCTAATCTTCACTTTCTATGAAGTGATGGGAGGAGTAAGGTTTGAAACGACGAGAAGGAGGATCGTCATATAGTGGAAAGTCCATATAGAAGAAAAACCTGATGAGTTGCGTATTTCAATTCAACAGCCTCTGAGGTTGCACTTCCAGGACCGCGATCGTGGATAACTTTATGCAGTCAGTATCCTGATTTGGAGAGTTATCTTTCGGAAAGAATTTTTTCCAATGTCTCCCGGGCAATTTCCGGATTTGCTTTACCCTTCGATTTGCGCATCAACTGACCCATAAAGAAAGTTATAATACCTTTTTTCCCATTTTTGTATTGATCAAGCTGATCCGGATTTTCATTAAGAACTTCCTGGGCCAGTGATTCAATTGTAGAACCATCGCTGGTTTGTAATAGATTTAGTTTTTGACATAAACCCATGACCTCCTGGGGGTCATTCAATAGTTCAGGCCAGAGTCGTTGGTACGCAATGCTTAGCGTCACCTTTTTATCAAGGATCAACTGCAAAAACTGAGAGACAAGATTAAAATTGAGAGATTCCGGGATATCTGCAGTTTCCTCGGTTGGATACCACTTGTTAATGAAAAAATTGGCAGCCATCTGAGCCGGTATACCGGAGTAAGTTTCAAGGAAATTTATAAAGTTTTCCACCCGGTTTCTGTTATCAATGATAATTTCAGCATCATCAGGTGAAACTCCATGCAGATCGATCAGTAATTTCCGGTAGTATCCTGGCAAGGGGGCCATTGATTTCCTGATTCCATCCAGATCTCTGTTTGATATGACGATGGGTAGTATGTCCGGTTCGGGAAAATAGCGATAGTCATGTGCATCCTCTTTACTTCTCAGCGCAATGGTTACACCTTGCTCCGGAATAAATTCACGGGTTTCCTGCCGAACACTCACCCCTTCCTCCATAAGAGCGATTTGCCTTTCGATTTCAAAGTCTATGGCTTTACGGGCAAAGCGGGCTGAATTAATATTTTTGATTTCGCAGCGGTCATTCAGAGATTCTTGTCCTCGTTCTCTTACAGATACATTGCAATCGCAGCGTAGCGAACCTTCTTCCATGTTGCCATCGGATATGTTTAAATATCGAATTAACCTTCTCAATTCATTAATAAAGTGATATACTTCATCTGCACTGCGAAAATCAGGCTCAGTCACCATTTCCAGTAAAGGCACACCCGCCCGGTTTAGATCAATATATGACTGGTGATCATTTATCTCATGCAGTGATTTACCTGCATCTTCCTCCATATGTATGTGATGTAACCTGATGGTCTTCGATCCCTCATTAGTTTGAAATGTTACTAAACCACCCAGACAGATTGCCTGACTATTCTGGGTGGTCTGAAATCCCTTTGGGAGGTCAGCATAGAAATAGTGCTTTCGATCAAAGTAGGAATGCTGATTGATTTGACAGTCGAGAGCCAGCCCAAGCATAATGGCGTACCTGATCTGCATCTCGTTTGGTCTGGGCAGGGTGCCTGGGTGTGCCAAACTGATGATGCTGGTATGTGAATTGGGAGATCCCCCAAATTGATTACTGTCACCCGAAAAAGCTTTGGATTTTGTAAGAAGTTGGATATGCACTTCCAACCCGATTACAGCCTCATATTTTGTAGCATTTTCCATGCTGCAAAAATAGATTTATTATTCTGAATTATTTTTCATGGGACTTTCGGTTTCCAATGGTATTCAGTGCTTTTTTTTGGATAAGTTCAAAAAGCAGACTGCATTCATGCCATTCCCGGTGTAGATGATATAGTGATCTTAGAGAGGTTATTGAAATAACTAATCATTGCATCAAGACAATAGAAATGATCAGTGGGCAGCCATTTAATCCTTTGTAAAGCAACACAGAGGTGATAAAACGCATTTTCGTGCTGACAGAAAATAATCTAAAAAAAGATCAAACTAACCATTGTTGCGAACATGATAAATAGTGTGAACACGATAGGGTAGGATAATTGGAGTATACAAAACTTAATCAGGGTTTTTAAAAAACGCTGCTGATAAAATCGTTTTAGACCCACGAACAAGTAAAGTGCAAAGCCGGAAAAAATGAGCAACCAGATGGAGCCACCAATGGTATTGTTGAATAGAACCGCGAGGAGTAAAAAGAGAATAAATGCAGTATGCATATGCAAAGAGAATACGAGATGTTCGATGTAAAATTTATTCCTCCGGATATATATTAATTTTAGGACAAGAGCTATGACTGGAATATAGCATAGAAAAATCCAGGCCAGATTTCTAATTATATAATTTAGCAGGGATGCAGGATCTTTCAGTAGCTTTATCTTTTGTTTGAAGTAAATTGCTGAAATTCCTTTTAATTCCAGATT
>JBGTCB010000679.1:0-8059 GCA_041748995.1 Saprospiraceae bacterium
GATTACCGTGGGGGTGTGATAGGTCCATTGACGATTTGGCACCTCTTTCGGCCAGCCATCGAGATGGACACCCTGATAGTCCAGTGCCTGGTATAAAGGAAGATCTCCATGACCTTCAGCTACAATTTCCAATTTGCCATCACCATCGAGATCGGCAAGTATAGGTGACTGAAAACTGTATTTGGTCAGGCTATTGTTAAAAGGCCAGCCAGGCTTTAGACTTCCCTGTAGATCGAAGGCATAGATTTCCCGGGTGGAATTGACTACGAGATCTGCTTCACCATCCTGGTCCAGATCACCCATTGAAGGTGTAACAGCCGGTATGTTGGGTAGAGTCACCGGCCAATCATTACTATAGAGACTACCGTCGGAACGCAGTAAATAGACGGAACCCAAGCCACTTTCCAGATCACTGCAGATAATCTCCAGATGTCCGTCCTGATCAGCGTCATAAAGTGCGGGTGAAGAAATCATCCATTTTCCATCAAAACTTCTGGGCCATCCGGGTTTGTCTACTCCCCTGGAATTGAAAGCATACACTTGACCATCTTCATTGTTGAAACCGGTCAAAATGACGAGGTCTTCGATACCATCGTTCTCCAGATCTCCGACTGCGACGGGAAACCGAGCCAGCCCGAGTAAATCACGTGACCACCACAGACTTTCCTTGCGGTAAACCATAAGACGACTGGCTACTGCAAAGATGATTTCATCCGCGCCATCACCATCAAGATCTGCTAGTGTGACATTCCGAAAATTCTTAAAAACCGGATCTGCAGCAAAGATGAGAGGATAACCTTCGCGTAGCCGGATTTCCGGTGATGAACGCGGCGATTTCACGGGCACCAGTTCGGGAGCTGATATGGCATGGGTTGTGATCAATCCATCGGGTTGTACCTGGGCAATTCTCCATTGAGCCTCCAGATGATGGGATACCAGTAGCGACCCTAGTAGAAGGATAATTTGATTATATTTCACTGACAAATGGATGTTTTACAAACCATCTAAACTAAACAATTGCAGCCTCATATGGACCAGTTCATGGTTTATTTACAACTTGGGTTTGAGCATATTGCTGACTTTGCCGGCTATGATCATATGCTTTTTGTTATCACCCTATGCGCTTTTTATTCATGGAGATCCTGGAAAAAGATTCTGATACTGATTACGGCCTTTACAATTGGTCACTCGATCACTCTGGCTTTGTCGGCTTTTCAATTCATCAATATTTCACAGAAGTTAGTGGAAACGGCGATACCAATTACAATCTTTCTCACCGCTATTCATAATGTCACAACCACACCGGATCAATCGGAAAGCCTTAAGCTGCATTCCAACTATTTTCTGGCACTTTTTTTTGGTTTTATCCATGGTATGGGATTTTCTAACTTCTTCCGGGCCCTCACCGGTGGAGAAAGTATTGTCGGGGAATTATTTGCTTTTAATGTGGGTTTGGAAATTGGACAAATCATCATAGTATCCGTCTTTTTTACGTTATACTTTCTACTGGATAAATTTTTTAAGATAAAGCATCGGGATTGGAATTTATTTATATCAGGCGCTGGAGCCGGCGTTTCTATCATTATGATCATCGAAGCTTTACTTGTAAAGTAGGCCTGACCATATGTTTTCTGGTTTTTAATGCTGCAATTTGGGCACACCCATTAAAGATGAGTGTAGCTAGTCTGTCTTATGACGACTCCAACAAAACTTACCTCCTTGATTTGCGGATCTTTCTGGATGATTTCTTAGTGGTTTCAGGAGAATTACCCGCCGATGCCAATCCTTATGGCAAGATGTTGTCAACACCCTCAAAAAGTGAGATTCGAGACTATCTCGCTAAACATTTAATAATATATTTTAACGATCAACTTATAGAACTGAAGGTTGAAAAGATTAAAACTGAAGATCTTACCATTCAAATACTTCTTGAAATAAAAAATGCCATCCCTCCTGATGCAATCAGTCAAATCAGGGTAGAAGACACCATCTTTGTGGATGTGTTCTTCAATCAGCGTAACATCATCCATATTAGCCTTCCTGGTAAGAAGAAAAGAAGCATGCTGTTCAATCAACATCAACGCGAAGGAATAGCTACCTGGTAGACCAAAGTGGCAGTTTCAATTGTTGGAATCTTGGATCAGATTTTTATCCGGTCTATAGCATGATTAGGTCAGTTCGGGACATTTTACTTGCCCCTTCGGTATCTATAAGGACTCAGTGATATGGCGGATATCCGCAATTTCTTCTGGAGTAATAGGTCCGGCCTGATGCCCGAAATTGCTCCGGACATACGTTAAGATATCGGCAATCGTGTTATCATCGAGAAAAGAAAAACCGGGCATGACATTGTTGTACTTTTCTCCGTTTACTTCGATGCTCCCTTTCAGTCCATTTAATACAAGGTCTATTAAACGATCTTTTTGGTCAATCCATTTTGGATCCGTCAGAGGCGGAAATCTACCTCCGGCTCCTTCTCCATTACGTTGATGACAAGGGGCACAAAAAGTCTGATAGTTGGTAGCTACTCCGGGAGGACTATTTAACTGGAGGTTGTCGGTTATTTCATCAGGCATTCGAATGTTGGTCCGGCTTTTTCGTTCTTCCATAACCGCCAGTTGTTTTATACCAAAGTTCTTCCTGTCCGCCTGATTTCCCTTGTACATGATGCGCCATAATTTCCCCTGATTAGAATCTGTGATATAGAGAGATCCATCCGGTCCGGTTGCCAGACCCATGGGACGATATTTGGCGTTTGATGTGCTGAAAATGGTGTCAACCTGGGCAAACCCATCGGCAAAAACCTCCCAGTCACCGGTAGGATTTCCATCTTTAAAAGGGACAAAGCAAACGAAATAACCTGCCTGAGGATATGGTGCGCGGTTGGTCGAACCATGGAAAGCAATGAAAGCTCCCTGTTTATATCGTTCTGGAAATTGATCGCCCTGATAAAATAATAGATCATTGGGAGCCCAATGCCCGGGAAATCCCATGAGAGGCAGATCACATGTATCGCAACGACCGGTGAGCATGCCATCGCCTCCATACTCCGGGGCCAGAACATTTTTATTCTGTAGTTGATCGTAGTAACAATAGGGCCAACCATAATTATCGTTCTGGTTGATGCGAAGCAATTCTTCGGCGGGTAGAACAGCACTTTGCCACCGGCTATAGAGGTTGGGAAACAACATAAACAAGTCATCGCGACCATGCATCATTGCATACAGCTGTCGGTCAGAAGGATTCCAGGTTAAACCGACGACACTGCGTATGCCGGTTGCATACTTAATGCCATCATGCTGTCTTAAATTGATCTTGTCAGCGTCAAATTGCCAGATACCCCCATGAAGCTCAAGTTCCGGACAAGGGTCAAGACCGGACACTCCCGGTTTACCACCAGGAGCGTTTGCAAGATCCTGGCAGGCATTGGATGGTGATCCAAAAGGGATATACATTTTACCCTGATCATCAAAGGCAACGGGTTTGGTAATATGCCAATGTGTTCCATGCTCATGATCATCCATCAGTACCGTATCCACTTTAGTATCCGGTACTAGCTTGCCCGGTGTCAGTTTTTGACGATAGAGAACCAGTTCAGAGGAGTAATAGAGATAGCCATTGTGTATGGTCATACCGTTGGCCAGGGTACCGCTTGACGGATAAGATCCAAAATACTGGATGACATCCGCCCTGCCATCACCAGTAGTATCCTGAACGGCTACATTACCATAAATACCCATATGGGGCCGGCGAAGTTTGACATAAATATATCCATCGGGACTCACAGCCAGATGACGTGCCTTACCCAGACTGTCCGCAACGATCAGAGCTTCAAAACCCTGCGGTAGAACCAGGTTTCCATTGTCAGAATCTCCGGCAGGTAAATAGTTTGATTGTCGGCATCCGGAAGATAAAATCAGAGATGCTAGCCAAACTATCCACATATGCAAATAATTGTTTGTCATGATTACTTTCTGCGGTTTCTGTGGGAGTTCATTCGGCAAATTTATCGGTGGTCAGACCATTGAGATCCCACACGACTCTGCCTGCCCGGAAGGTAATTTCAGCCTGGAGTTTCTTGTGACCCTCTTTTGTTTCCCGGCCGGAATCGACATAGCCAAAATTGCCCGTCAAAAGGCTTAAAACAGCAATGTCGGCTTCGGCACCGATCCCCAGGTGGCCCAGATCGGGTCTTTTAATCATAGCTGCCGGTTTATTGGTCGCAGATGAGACCACCTCGGTTAGGGGCATACCCATTATTAAGAATTTAGACATAATGTTGAGCATATCTTTCATACCTGAATTCATGCTAAATCGGTGAAGGTCACTACCAAAGGAGTCAGGCCAAAAACCCTGTCTGGTAGCAGGAATAGCCTCACTGTAATGAAAACTACCACCCCCGTGACCAACATCAAATAAAACTCCCTTTTGTCTGGCTTTCACCACGGAAGACTTAAGGTTTCCACTAGTATCCAAAATGGATTCACGGTCATTGACCCGGCCGTAGGTGTGGGTAAAAATATCACCCGGCCGAAGATTTTCCAGGATAATATCCAGAGGAATCTCCGGAATATGACATTCTACCAGTAAGGGTACCTCCTGTGCTTTTCCTGCATCAAGAGCCTTTTGTACCGGTTCAAATGTAGCACCATGGAAATGACCGATTTTAATGCCAATAATAATATCCGGGTATTTACGAATCACTAGTCCGGCAAGGTGGGGGTCCATATCCTGAAGATTTTGTTCATGCGGAGATCCCACCATCCCAACCCCTACTATATTGAGAAAAGCCAGCACTCTCGTAGTCGACCGATCAATTACCTGGGTCTTGAATTCCTCAAAATTTCTCCATCCGGAGGTTCCCGCATCAACCATGGTGGTAACACCTGATCGAAAAGAGAAATCATCCGGTGATACACTTGAAAAACCATTGGCAAAAGTGTTTGGTGTGCTTCCAACAAAAACATGCGTATGTGGATCAATCAACCCCGGCACTACATATAAACCTCGAACATTAATGATTTTCCTGCCATGTTCGTTCGGGATATTTTCAGCTACCATAGCAATTCTTCCCTCGGCGATTGCTACATCAAGGATATCGTCAATCTGATTCCCTGGATCAATTACATGGCCACCTTTCAAAATAATGTCGTAGTTCTGAGCAGAGACAATGGGTAATGCAGAGAATACAAAAAAGAGATAGCAGTATTTCAAAAGTTTTCCGGTACCCATCAGCGCAGTATTTTTATATCATTAAAGCCAGAGTGAAATCGTAATGTAGCAAATTTTCATTCATAATGCTTCGATTGGATCGGACCAGACCGGATCCTAGGAGGCTGTTGAAAAACTCAGATTGATGCTGAAGCCGTAAATCGTCGCTTTCTGACGCGGCGAGACGAAGGAAGATACCGGCTCGTAACTGACTGAGGATCAACAATGTCAGAAACGACGAGAACGGCTGAATTCTTTTTACAGAAAAAGTGATCTTACATATATCAGCGCAAGTTGGGTATTTCAACAGCCTCCTAGAAGTCAACCTTGTAATGAAAAGTGCCTACTCCCCGACGGCCATCAATGGATTGAAATACCAGTTTGATTTCAAAATCACCGGTATCATCGGATTGATAAAAGGAAAAACCAGTTTTTCCGTCCTGGTCGAATTGAAGGTCAGGATTCCAGTAGAGTTGAGGTCGTAAAAAAGGCTGATGTATTTTATTTGTTAGAGTATCAGGATGAAGCACGGGAAATTCTGCTGCTGGCTGGATACCATAAATAGGATGAATATTACCAGCATCAGCCCATGGTAGTTTAAGATTGGCGATGGAAGTGGAAATTCGTACGACACCACTCACCCCTATGGCTTGAAAATAAGACCTCAGTTTAGGAGCATCTAAATATAAATCAACAGTTTCAATGGCACTGATGGGTAGCCGGGCAACGAAATCAGCATTCCGGGTAGCCTCACCGTCAATGAAAAAAAGAGGACTGCCATTTAATATGGTATTGGAACGCTTACCTCCTTTGGCATTATATAATGTGGCGATATAGGTGCTATCTTTCTCCAGTTTAAATCTCAAAGGAGTTAATAATTCGCCAAAAAAAGATTTCATATCTTTAAAGGATTCATATTGCTTAACACTATAACTGGCATCAGGCTTTAATTCCTGTGTTTCAACGTTAAGATCGATAGATTCCAATTTTGACTCAGTAGTCTCATAATATTGAAATATCTTTTTTCTCAACCGGCTTAGATCAAGGTAGTGAAGGAGTTCATTCGTATAAATCACAGGTTGTTTTTCCTCTCTCAAGACAGGAGTTATCAGATTACTTCTGATATCCGGTTGTTCATATTGAAAACCTAAAAACTGAATACTTTTTTGACCGGTGAATGCGGGTAAATTCATAAGGAAGTCACCGTTCGTATTTGATTTCGAATAATAAATTTTCTGATCAACCGGAACAAAACCACCCAGAACATTAATTTGAAGAGGGTCACCTATGGCATTTTTAAGCTGGCCCCGGGTATAAATTTGAGACTGTAAAGAACCCGGTAGAATATTCAAATTAATAGATCGTGTCATAATCTCCGGCCTCCCCGTGATCGGTTTGGCTAATTGACCATCTTTTACAGAGACCGAAGCATGACCTTCCACCGGATTTCCATTTTTATCGGTGATGCTGATATTTACGAATACCTCCCCTCTGCTACTAATATCCGGATCGCTCAGGAAAAAATTGCAAATAAATTCTTCAGAAGATAAAACCGGATTTAATGAGGTAGTACTAATTTCCCGAGGAATTACAGTAGCATGGTTTTCAAGATCATTATATACCGGCAATAAATAAGCAGCGATAAACTGCTCCGAGGTTTGAGGCCCTGCTGAGGCAGCAAACTGAATTTCATAATGACCAGTGGAACCATCAAATGGAATGCTGTAATATCCGGAAATATAGCTTTCACCCTCACTCAATATAAAAAATTGATCAACCAATTCACCTGTCGGATTTATTACCTGGGTATTTACTGCTATATTATTTTTCTGCCAGCTTTCAGGAAAATATAGTTTAAACCATACATTTTCACCAGTAACATAAAATGACTTATCCAGATGGATGAGTGTTTCCTGAGCATTTTGAGCAATTAAAGGTTGGAGTAGACTCAACAGGATATAAATCGTAACGTAGTTTTTCATGTCCCTGAGAAAATTAGCTGCATACTTGATCATTTTCATTCTCTATTTATCGATCCCAAAAAAGTGGTTTTTGTAGTTGACTCCTATTTTCTTCCAAACATTCACAACAGGGAAATCGTGGACATCCACCACTGGGTGGAGCCGTTTGATTGACAGGCCAGGGACAAAACATGGATGGTGAGCCGGCGACTTCGGGGGCCACATAAAAACGGGTAGTGTCCGTACTCGTTGCGTAGAAGTAACCAAATATATTGGGGGTAGACTCGCTGTCATTGATGTTGACAAAATTACTTCGGATGGTACCGGCCGGGGTCTCAAACATATTACCGTCACGATCAATGACCTGCCTTATCTGATCCCAATAGTTAAAAGCTCCTTCACTAAGAGAATGTTGAAAGACAGTCAGATAATATCCCTCTGAAAAAAAATAATTGACCGGAGTCTCGTAGATTGGAGCGGAAACTTCACTACTTCCGGAATACTCATTTCCATCCAGAACATGAACGTTGGTTACATTAATGGCTTGAGTAATGTAGCACTGCTTACCATCTTCAAGAACCCGGTTGGGTGAATCAGAAAGCCGGTAGGTTTGTTCGAGTGTCCATAAATAGCGTGCTGCTTTTCCATCGGTACTTATAGTAATAGGAGTATTGATGGTAAATCCCAGGTGATCAATCATAACAATCTGGCCGTCATCGTTGAGCCGGTCTTTGCGAAAAAGGGCAACGTTTACCTCACCTGGTTTTGGTGTTGATAAAAGAGGTTCGGGTGTTGAAATGATTTTTCTGTTGTCAAAGGTAGTTACCTGTAATTGATACGATTTACCAATTTCCACTTTGAGCGGGCTGTCATCTTCTATGGTTGCT
>JBGTCB010000680.1:0-5387 GCA_041748995.1 Saprospiraceae bacterium
TATTCCGGAAATGTTGTACGCCAATATTGAGGAATTAAAGAATAAGTACCTTGGTATTATTGAAGATCCCACCTTTCAGCAGGAAATGCTGAAATTACTGAAGGATTATGTAGGTCGTCCAAGTCCTTTATATTTCGCAAAGCGTTTATCCGAAAAATATGGAGCCAAACTGTATTTAAAGCGGGAAGATCTGAATCATACCGGTGCCCATAAAATTAATAATACCATCGGGCAGATTTTGTTGGCCCAAAGACTGGGTAAGACCCGGATTATTGCGGAGACCGGAGCGGGTCAGCATGGTGTTGCAACGGCAACGGTATGCGCCCTGATGGGACTCGAATGTATTGTGTACATGGGTGAAATTGACATTGCCCGCCAGGCTCCCAATGTATCCAGGATGAAAATGCTTGGGGCTACTGTTGTACCTGCTACCAGCGGTAGTAAGACATTGAAAGATGCGACTAATGAAGCGATCCGTGACTGGATTAATAATCCGATAGATACCCACTATATTATCGGTTCTGTGGTAGGTCCGCATCCATATCCGGATATGGTGGCCCGATTTCAGTCGGTGATTAGCGAGGAGATAAAATGGCAATTGAAAGAGCAGACCGGATCGGAAAACCCGGATATCATCCTGGCCTGTGTCGGTGGTGGCAGCAATGCAGCCGGAGCTTTCTATCACTATCTGGATGATATGTCAGTTCGATTGGTGGCGGTTGAAGCAGCCGGATTAGGTGTTGATTCGGGTGAATCGGCCGCAACCAGTGTGCTAGGGACTAAGGGGATTATCCATGGTAGTCGTTCATTATTGATGCAAACGGCAGATGGTCAGATAATAGAACCCTATTCTATTTCAGCCGGTCTAGACTATCCTGGAATTGGCCCTCTGCATGCACATCTGATCACCAGCGGCAGAGCTGAAGCTATCAGCATTACCGACGATGAAGCACTCGATGCCGCTTTTTTAGTAACCCGCCTGGAGGGTATTATTCCCGCACTGGAATCAGCCCATGCGTTTGCCGCCATGCACTATCTCCAATATAATCCAGGTGATGTTATTGTCATTAATTTATCAGGAAGGGGAGATAAAGATTTGAGCACTTATATCAAAAAAATGGAATCGTGAACAGAATAGATCAATTATTTACGCAGAAGACCGGGGGAATCCTAAATATTTATTTCACCGCGGGATATCCGAGATTAGAAGATACAAGTAAAATTATTTTAGCACTTGACCATGCCGGGGTTGATATGATCGAAATTGGAATGCCCTATTCCGATCCGATGGCCGATGGGCCAATCATTCAGGAAAGTGGTAGTATTGCTCTGAAGAACGGTATGACCCTCGATGTTTTATTCGATCAATTGGTCGATATCCGGATGAAGACCGAAGTGCCATTGTTATTTATGGGATATCTCAATCAAATGATGCAATTTGGAGTAGACCGGTTTGTAGCCTCTTGCATTAAGGTGGGTATCGACGGTTTAATTATTCCGGATTTACCGATCGATGTATATGAAGACGAGTTGAAAGAGAAAATCGAAAAATCCGGATTACATATGATTTTTCTGATTACTCCACAAACCTCAGAGGCAAGGGTTCGGAAAATTGATAATCTGGCCCGGGGATTTATTTATATGGTTTCCAACGCCTCCACTACCGGAACAAAGTCTGGTATTACTGATAGTCAGCTGGTATATTTTGACCGGATTAAATCCATGCAATTAAAAAATCCGAGGTTAATCGGATTTGGTATTTCGACTCGTGAGAGCTTTACACAGGCATGTAATTACGCGCATGGAGCTATCGTTGGCAGCGCATTCATCAGGTATCTTGGGAATTCCGGTAACGGGATAATGGAGACGGTTAAATCTTTTGTAGCTAGTTTAAGAGAGAGAGAGCATGCCTGAAAAAAGCTCAGAACAAACTCTCTCATGACTCTTTGTTTTTTGATGCTATGAATCTTGGATTAAAAACCGATTCTTATACCACCGTTGACATAAAATAAATTGTTCCGCGGACCAGAATCTACATTCTCGAAGACTTCGCTCAGCCCAAAAGAATACCCCAGGTCTATAAAAACGATAGCAATGTCAATTCCTGCACCAAAATTCCATCCATAAATAGCGTTCTTAAAATCATTATCATTGATCAGTGCGGATTGCTTAAGATCTTTATTGACAATAAATGATGCATTGGGTCCGGTGAAAAGTCGAAAATCAACAATTCCCTCTGTATCAGGACCGAAGAATTTGTAACCCACCATGAACGGAACTCGTACTCGATTTACTCTGAATGAGCTATTGTTTCCATCTACGGACTCTTTTAATTCATTATTAGCAGATTCCCACATAATACCGGGTTGAAAGTACAATTTACTCCCTATCTGCATGTCCACTCCAAACTGGAATCCATTAGCGTTGGTGAAAGATACGTCATTAAAATTCTGGGTAAGGTTGGACGCATTATATCCAATCTGAGGCCTGATGGAAAACTGGGCTATCGCAGAAACCGCGAAGGTCATCAAGCAGCAAATCATTATAGTATATTTCATAGTTGTTATTTTTATTGTTAGAGAATTACTGAAAAAACCTGATCATGAGCGATTTTGTTCGCTTTGTGACTGTTTCCGGTTTGAAAGTACAGGGATCAGGGGGCTAAAAAAGGCCCATATCCTTCCAGACTGGATTTTGATCATTATTTATTAGCTGGAGACTCTGCGGAAGATAATTTCAGTGCGAGTATCCTGATAAATCGATAAAACAGAAACCTAAAATCTATAAAGACTAACTCAGGAGCACCTCTATCAAATTTGTTCATGGGAAAAGCAATTTTCTGGGAAAATTTATTTCGAGGTACTTTTTAATAGTCTTCGCCTTACTTCGTTGATCTTCAGTCAGATAGCTATGGCTATTTTTCTTTCTCTTTTTGAATTTGCCTTATTTCAGAAGTTTTTAGAGGTACCCCGAATTTTTACTCATTCAAAGGTGAAGAGAAGGTCCTCTAAGGTTTCCCGATATAAAAAGCAATGAATCTGTCAATGGTTCAGAAGGACTGGTGGGGCAGGAGAATTAAAACCCAATTCTCAAACCCATATTGGCATAAAACAAATTATTCCGGGCATCAGAGGCCATTCCTTCAAACACCTCACTTAATCCAAAAGAATAACCTAAATCAACAAAGAATATGGCGACATCAAAACCGGCTCCGATATTCCAGCCGTAGACGGCATTCTGGAAGTCACCCTTTCTGATCAATGAATTTTCTTTCAGATCCTTATTAATCACAAATGAAGCATTGGGACCGGTATAGATGCGGGCATCAATTAATCCACTCACTTGTGGTCCGAGTAATTTATAACCAAACATTAATGGCACTCTGAGCCGGTTGACCTGAAAAGAAGTATTGCTTCCATTGATCATATCTCTGAGTTGATTGTTGGCAGATTCCCAGAGGATACCCGGTTGGAAATAGAACTGCTTCCCGATCTGCAAATCAACACCGAACTGAAACCCTGCTTCTGTTCCAAAATTTTGATCCTCGAATCTTTTCGTTAGTGTAGATGAGTTGTATCCAAGTTGTGGGCGAAGGGAGAATTGAGCATTTGCCGATGCCACGATACACGTCATAACGGCCAAGATCATTATGTTTTTCATGTTAATTGGTATTTAATGGGTCGGAGTCAATCAAGTAATACGAATTTATAAAGTAAGACAATACGGCTGCTGTTTTCTGTCTTACTGTTGTGTTAAAATTGATCGAATAACAGTTTTTTAACGCCCGCTTCTCATCGATTCTATATTTCTTCACCTGTTTTTACATGTAGAGGTCAGTGACTCCGTGTTTTGAACACGATGGCAAGGTCATCTTGCCCCTCTAAAAGAGCTGTAGAAAGTCTGAAAACAAGACTAATTCCTTACCTTAGTCGTTTTAAAGCCATGAAAGTCAGTTATACCCGTCAAGCAATCCGGATCCTGGTTTTAGCAACAATGCTGGTTTGGTCGCAATCAGGTCTCGCACAGGGTGAATTTCGCAAATACAGTAACAACTTTCTCAGTATTGGGGTGGGTGGAAGAGCCCACGGTATGGGTGGTGCTGTAAGTGCCACAACATCGAATATATTTTCTACTCAATGGAATCCTGCCGGGCTGGCTCAGGGTACTGCTCCATTGAGTGTTGCAGCAATGCATGCTGAATGGTTTGCCGGAGTCATCAACTATGATTTTATTGGTATTGCAAAGGAGCTAAACGCTGAGAAAAGAGCCTATGGTGCTTTATCTGTTGTAAGGATGGGTATCGATAATATTCCCAATACAATCAATCTCTTTGATCCGGATGGTAGTATCAATTACGACAATATATCTTCTTTTTCTGCTGCTGACTATGCAATCTTTCTCTCCTACGGCCGACAATTGGCTCAGTCAAAGTGGGATATCGGTGGTAGTGTCAAAGTCATCAACCGGCGGATAGGTCCGTTTGCCACTGCCTGGGGATTTGGTCTGGATGTAGGTTTACAAAAGCACAGCGGCCGGTGGCACATGGGCATCATGGGCCGGGATATCACTACCACATTTAATGCCTGGTCCTTTAGCTTTACAGAAGAGGAAAGACGGATTTTACAGGAGACGAATAATCTGGTACCTAGAAGCAGTACAGAACTGACGGCTCCGAGTCTGATTACTGCCCTGGGATATGAGGCCCCGATGGGAGATAAGAACAGCTTGTTGGTGGAAGTGGATTTGGAATTCACCTTTGATGGTCAACGAAATACACTGATCAGCTCTTCATTTACCAGCGTGGATCCCCGGATCGGTGTAGAGTATGGCTTTAATGACAGACTCTTTATCCGGGGTGGCCTGGCTAATATACAGCGAATTGCAGATGACCTGAATCCAGCTGCTAAAAAGACAATTGTAAGGCCACACTTTGGTATTGGACTTAACCTAAGCCGGTTGCATATTGATTATGCACTCACCAATGTCGGAGATACAGAAAATTCTTCTTTTTCGCATATTTTCTCGATTCTTTTAGACTTCAAGCGGCGAGTGGAAGTCGGTACCGTTAACTAAATTACCTATGGCAGCTCTTCTGTCGGACGTATTCGAGCATGGTCTGGTAAGGGCCGGACAACCAAATGAAACCCTTTCGGGCATTTAAAAAGATCGCTCGTTTCCTCCATCGGATTACATCCATAAGAGGCATGTACTTTAGAGATTTCGGGCTTTAATGTAGGAATAAATCAAAGGTATCAGGATGATGATCCCCAGGATGGTAAAAAAGAAAGGCAATATGATCGTGTTGTCAACGAATAAGCAGAGCAGGATGATTAGTAACCCTCCTGCAAACCAGAGCTTTCCTCCTAGTGCTGCATTTTCGAAGTATC
>JBGTCB010000681.1:0-5448 GCA_041748995.1 Saprospiraceae bacterium
AACGCATAAAAACCCGTTCCTGCGGAGTTACACTAGCAACGAGTAAAATTACCAGGAAGGATAAAGTATAAAATGCCACCAATTTTTTTTTCCATAAATCACTTGCCAAACCAATGAAAATCAGGAGCTGAACGGTCAAACTGAAGATATTAACAGGTGATAAAATATATCCAGAAGATTGTTTATACCAGCGAAAAGCATCTGCACTGGAAAAAAAATGTCCCAATACATTGGTTAAGGCCACAAAATTATTGAGAAGGTGATCGATCCAGTCTAACCGTATAAATACATTGAATTGTGAAATACCAATTTGTTGTTGATGCCATTGCCAGACCAATATACCGACAATTAAAGGCACAAAAATCAATATAAATTTCTGAAAGTGAAGCCGCGAAGATCGTTTTTTAGCCTTTGAGAGAAAAATTATTTTCCATGGTATCTGGGAACCCAGGTATAATAAAACGGCCATAATCAGGGCCACTCCAATTGCCCGGGTGAGATATGTCCATATAAGTAGGAAGAAAAATAGAATATAGAGCGTCCAGTTAATTGATTTTCCGTCGGCAAATCTTCTGATCGTAATTAAAGTACCCAATGACCAAAACAAATATGGTGCTTCTGTCATGATCGTAGTCGAATTGGCCATTAAATAGGGAGATATAAATCCAATCAAAGCCAATATCGTACTGGTATAAAAATCATAGTCCTGGCGAAAAAAGATAAAAAGCAAGGGTCCAATTGCTAAACTCAAAAGCAGGATGGTCAACTTCATTGGTAGGAAATTTAATCCCCATAGACCATAGCTTGGTGCTAATAAAAGTGGCAGGCCAATAGAAGCAAGTGAATTAGGAGTTTCACCTGGAGTATCCAAACGAAAGAAACCACCCCGGTCAACGAAGGACTTGGCATTGATGATATATTCTGCATTATCTCCGTTCGGAGCCAGGACCAGATAAAACGAACCCATGTAGAGAAGAGAGGCCACGATGAGAGCACATCCGGTGAAATAATAATCGATCCTTTGTACTTCTCTTTTTCCAGTGGATTGATAGCCAAAATATAGAAAACCCAAAAACAGTATTGTCGCAGATCCGTAATAGACAATCTTAAGTACTCCGGCATTTTGCTGAAAATAAGGATTGATCAAATCCGAACTGACATTCCACTGCCAAACCAGGAAAATAATCAATGAGACCATTACAACAAAAAACATGGAAAATTCAGGACGTTTCATAGGCTACACTACCAGAGACTACACAACCAAAGCTACTACCTGCTCAGAATATCTTACCAAAGATGGATCAAAAGGATATTCCCGCAAAGAAAAAGCCATAATTTAACTGGCAAATGATAGGCAATAGATCATCGGCAGGTAGTTAGAAATCGCAGTCCAGTTTTCACCGGCGTCAGCGGAAGCAAAAAGATTACCGGTTGTGGTGCCAAATAATACATGGCTACCATCCGAGATCAGTGCATGTCTGAAAGCGATATCGTAGCAATAATCCTGAGGCAAACCATTGCGAAAGGTCTTCCATGTCTTTCCTCCATCATCCGTACGACAGACACAGAGTTTCTTGTCAACGGCTACTCTCATTTCATCACTGATAGCCGGAACAACCCAGGCTCGCAGTGGATTATCCGGATCTACAGCAATGGCAAAGCCAAATTTAGCTTCTCCTTCCGGATCCGAAATGTCCTGCCAGGTTGCACCTCCATTCGTTGTTCGAAAAATGCCGCAATGATTCTGTTGCCAGAGAACATCCGGATCAGCCGGACAGGAAACCAGCAGGTGTGGATCGTGTCCAAACTCAGCCTCGGGATCCGGTAAAAAATCTGCCCGAAGACCTTGATTCCGGGCTTGCCATGATTGACCACCATCCCGGGATTCAAAGACACCTGCAACGCTGACTCCGACATGAAGATGATCGGTATCACGGGGATCAACAACGACCGAGTGAATCCCGGCATAATCCCGTCCACCTCCAAACCAGTTGTCCGGCCGGCTGGGATGATTCCAGAGGCTTTCGACCAATGTACTCTCCTGGTCACCACGAAGTTTAAAAAGTCCACCAGGTTCGGTGCCAATCCAGAGCTCTTCAGCCTGCTTTTGCCCGGCAGGAGCAAAGGCCCAAATATAGCGCAGACTAGCCGGTACTCCTTCTTTGACCAGGTAACCTTCCGGATACTGCGGTGCGTTTACCTCTTCCCAGGTCTGACCCTGATCAAATGACCGTTGGAGCTTACTTCCCCAATGTCCGTGATCGAGCGCTACCCACCAGCTTCCATTTCTGGGATCTTCAAAGACCATATTGACAGGAATTCCCATGAAATGGTCCGAACTGATTTTCCAGGAATTATCAACTTTTTCAAGTACCAGCATACCTTTTCGGGTACCAACCAAGACTTTGTTCTTCATCGTATATATTTCAAGATTTAACCACCGGAGAGAGCCTGCATGATATATACCTCATCGTCAGGATGCAATTCATCCTGCAAACCGACCCTGTCTCTGATTAGCTTTTGCTGCACGAAAATATTTACGTGTTTCCTCAGGTGCCCTTGTTCGTTGACGATATAATTTTTTAAACCGGGATGCCGGCTATCCAGAAGCTCAATGAGCTCGCTGACTCTGTTACAGTCCACCTTCATCGGCTCTAACTGTGGATAAAACCGTTTAAGGGCCTGAGTAAAATTAACTTTAGCCATAAGGACTTCATTTTCAATAGTCGGAAGGTACGAAGAATGCCAAAGTTAAAGTTTGCAGTGAAACTGGGCAAGGAAATGATGCAATTTTAGGACTGGAGTGCTGGAAACAGTACAAATGGGTCGAATACGAAGAATATCGATAGAGGGACCCCTCAATGAATGTTGAAATGCCCAGATCTCGCCTATTTGCCTGATAAATTTTTGGTACTTAACCAGAGATGACGATTACGACAAAGAATTAGAAATTCGACCTGGGTTCGAAGATCTCCCTATTCATCTGAAACTGGCTACTCTGCTTATAGTTCAGATAATTGGTCCGCCGGCGATTATGAAGAAATTCCTGGCCATAGTTAGTAAGATACTGATGCTGAATGAAACAATCATCGATAAATGCTGACCATCGCTGATCACTCACATCTCCATCGATCATGATGATCTCCTCTTTCCTTCGTTCCAGCATTTCCTTGTAATTGGAAGCTGCGAGAAAGTACCAGTCCGCATCATAGAGAACCATATCGAGAAGCGAATTCACATCCCAGGCGGATGCCGAATGAAGGATGGTGCTGGACACTTTTTCTATGGTGAGGGGATCAACATCATACCGTTCTAAAAAATCAGATGCCAGTCTTACACTTACGGTGCGATGATTTTCTGTTGTTTCAATAAAACCGGTATGATGAAACCAGGCTGCCATTTTCAGGATAAACTGATCTTGCAGACTCATTTCTTCCGCTTTAGAAATTA
This sequence comes from Saprospiraceae bacterium, assembly GCA_041748995.1. Lineage (GTDB taxonomy): Bacteria > Bacteroidota > Bacteroidia > Chitinophagales > Saprospiraceae > JABDMH01. Next base: position 3,451 of record JBGTCB010000681.1, read on the forward strand.
ATGAAATCGCATGTACAGTTTGCACCGTGTAACGCTGATTATGAAAAACAAATGTCGGGCTCAGGCTTTCATGTAAAAGCTCTAAGACGAATTCGGAAGCTCGTTCAATTAGTTTAGTTGACAAGCTAAGACCCTTCTTTGGTGTACTGTCTTGCAATATCATTCCATATTTTTTGGAATTCTATCAATCGGGACAGCATCGGTTTTCAATGGTTCCTAAACAGAAACCGTGCCATGAGCACCGGAAGGCTTTTGAAATATTCTGAGTATTTCAATACTCTCTTACGAAAGTTATGGTGAAGTGAAACAAAAGGAAGGTTAGATCAGGCACTGCTTATACATTTGGATCACATTCTGAAGTCCATAGTATAAAGCGTCGGTGATCAAGGCATGGCCAATGGAGACCTCCAAAAGACCTGGCAAATGTTCTTTAAAAAAACGAAGATTATGAAGATTCAGATCATGACCCGCATTGACACCCAGTCCAATCGAAGTGGCATATCCGGCAGCATCTGCAAATGGTTGAACGGCAATTGACCGATCTTTATCGAAATTGTGTGCGTATGGTCCGGTGTAAAACTCAATCCTATCTGTACCTACCGATTTGGCACCGTCAAGCATCTTAAGGTCCGGATCTATAAACAAAGAACTTCGAATCCCATTATCCCGAAGTTGATTGATCACATCCACCAGAAAATCTCGGTGTTTTAAGGTATCCCAACCGGCATCGGAGGTCAATGCATCGGGAGCATCGGGCACCAGTGTACATTGGTGTGGTTTTATTCCAAGAACAATCTTAAGAAATTCAGATGTGGGGTTACCTTCGATATTAAACTCAGTGGTGATCACCGATTTCAAAGGAGCCAGGTCCGTGTAACGTGTATGACGCTGATCGGGTCGGGGATGCACGGTGATTCCATCGGCTCCAAAACGCTCGCAATCCTTTGCCACCTCGACCAAATCAGGTATATTGCCTCCCCGGGCATTCCGGATCAATGCGACTTTATTCAGGTTTACACTCAGTTGTGTCATAAGTCAAATATACTATTTTGAATACGGAAATCCATTTGCCGAAAGACCGGTCTAAACTGATCAAATCACTATTTTCATTTCTGATTATACTCCTGGGTTCTATCATAGTGGGTACCTTTTTTCAGTTAGCTTACTTCTATCTTTTGGGTATCGATCCGGTGAGTCTTTTTGCTTTCGAGGGTAATAACAATCACTTGAAAGCAGCATTATTTATCACCCAAAGCTTCACTTTTTTAATCCCAGCCCTTTTATTTGCCTGGATCGCCTTCAAACAGAAGATGTGGCTATTTTTAGGATTTTCAAATCCCTTCCGTTTTCACTGGATACTCATGGCAGTGATCATGCTGTTTTTCCTGCTTCCGGTGATCCAATATACCTATGAGCTCAATCAATCACTTCCGTTGCCTGACTGGATGACATCAATGGAAGAAAATGTTGCTAAAACACTCGAAGCTATCATTATGATGGATGATCCCGTCGATTTGATCATTAATATTCTATTAATCGCCCTTTTACCTTCTTTGGGTGAGGAGTTGGTTTTCCGTGGTATTTTGCAACAATTTGGATATCGTGTTTTCAGACGACCGGGGGTGAGTGTGTGGATCACTGCCATTATTTTCAGCACCATTCATTTCCAATTTGAGGGGTTTATTCCGCGATTAATTCTCGGTTTGTACCTGGGTTATCTATTTCTTTGGACGAATAACCTCCTGGTACCAATCATAGCGCATTTTTTTAACAATGCCTTGATGATTGTATTGAGTTATTTTAATCCTGAAATGATTACGGACATCGACGAGACTCCTATACCTGAACTTCCATGGTACCTGGTAATGATCAGTTCATTATGCATCATTCCGCTGGTCATCTATTTTAAAAATATCTCCTTTAAACCTACTGTTTCCGGCAAGGACTACGAGTTTTGAATTGAGGGCAACCCTAAAAACCCCACTTAATTGTCAACAC
>JBGTCB010000682.1:0-4236 GCA_041748995.1 Saprospiraceae bacterium
ATGCCAAGGTCAACGATCTGGGCGACATAGGAGTTATGACAATAATAGGCGGCTACACCCCTGTACACTCCTGCTTTTTCCTGACCCCAACCAGATTTTTCTTTGATCAATTTTAAGACTCCGGCATAACGTTCGGCATCATAATCGTTGTTTTCACCCACGGGGTTATTTATGGCTCTTTCGAAAAGATCCAGTCTGAAGTCAATCGGGTCTTTTCCCATGGCTTCCGCCACTTCGTCAAGAAAGGACTGCTCCGCACCGGCGATAAAATTTGACCTTGGCGCTCTCCAGGCTCCGGTTGATATATTAGAGTCCAGTTGAGCTTTTTCTACGAGGTAATTTTCTATAGCACCAGCGGGAAAACGGTTTTCAAATACCGGACTTTCTCTGATGCCTGTTCCCTTGATATGGATTGCGGTTAGATTTTTGTTCGCATCCAGAGCAGCCCGGTAGGTCACCATGTAGGCGGGCCGAAACGTACCCTGGGTCATGTCGTCTTCACGGCTATATATTAATTTTACCGGAGCTTTAGCGGTTTTTGAGATCACCGCGGCTTCAACCCCGAAATGCCCGTAAAGTCTGCGACCAAATCCTCCACCCATACGGCTCATCATGATCGAGACATTATCTTCTTCCAAACCAACGGCCAGTGCTACGGTTTTGCGCAGATTTTCAGGAGTCTGAATGGGTCCGAACAGCTCTGCACTACCTTCTTTAACGTCAGCAAAAAAGTTCATCGGTTCCAACGTACTGTGCGAAAGGAAAGGAGCTGTATAAGTTTTTTCGATGATCTGAGCTGCATCGGCGAAAGCTTTCTCGGGATTGCCATCCCGTCGGGAAACCTCCATCTTCTCAGAAAGCGTTCTTTCAAAACCAGAGGTATGATCACTGGTATTTTCTGCTTTACTCTGTGTTTCCCATTCTACATTGACGGCTTTTTTTGCTTTCATCACTTCCCAGGTCGAATTGCCGACAACAGCGACCAGTTCTGGAAAAGCGTTGGCGTCAGACCAGGTTTTTTCAATTCCTTCGGGATAGGTGTTAAAGGTAAAGACATCTTTGATGCCCGGCATAGCACGCGCTGCACTGTCATCGACAGCTTTGACCTTCATTCCAAAAGCCGGGGGATGAATAATCATCGCGATAAGCATCCCTTCTCTCTGGATATCAAGACCATATTGAGGAGCTCCGGTCACAATTTTCGGACCATCAACATTTTTTACGTTGGTACCAATGATTTTGTAATCCTTAAATTCCTTCAGATCTACTTCTGCTGGAATCTGAATGACGGCAGCAGCAGAAGCAACTTCACCATAACCCATCGATTTGTTGGTTCCTGCATGTTTGATCATCCCGGCATCGGTCGTAAGTTCAGCAACTGGTACCTGCCATTGCTGGGCAGCAGCTTCCAGCAGCATCCGTCGGGCAGTAGCACCTGCCATGCGAAGACTGTCCCAGCCGGCCCGTATGGATTGACTACCACCGGCGATCTGCCGGCTATATTTCTTTGTATCTAGTCCAGCCTGTTCGACCACAACCTGTTTCCAGTCCACATCCAGTTCTTCGGCAACGATCATGGGCATGGAGGTCTTTACATTCTGGCCAATTTCCGGATTGGGTGAATAGATGGTCACGACACCATTGTCCCCAATTTTCAAAAAGGCATTGATGTCGAACCATGCTTCAGGCATGGTGAGTGTGGCAGATTCTTGTGCAGGAGTGCATGAAGCCAGCCAGCTGAATCCGAGCACAAAGCCACCTCCGCTCGCCACGGAAGCACTTAAAAAGGATCGTCGATTATATGTTGTTCTAAAAGAAGTCATAATTGCTATTTTTTTAAATGAACCCTAAATGATTAGCCTTTAGCGGCGGTTTTGATGGCAGCTTTGATTCGCACATAGGTGCCACATCGACATATGTTACCTTGCATTGCCGTATCAATATCGGTATCACTTGGACTGGGATTGGATTTTAACAGGGCAGCAGCATTCATGATCTGACCTGCCTGACAATATCCGCATTGAGGGACATCGTGTTCAATCCAGGCTTTCTGTACCGGATGGTCTCCTTTTTCAGAGAGTCCTTCTATAGTAGTAATGGACTTTCCGGCTACTGTCGAAATTGGCACACTGCAGGACCGGGCAGCTACTCCATCCAGATGAATGGTGCAGGCTCCGCACTGGGCAATGCCGCAGCCATATTTGGTGCCTACCAAATTTAGGTGATCACGCAATACCCATAGCATGGGTGTATCGCCGTCTACATCAACCTGATGTTTTTGTTTGTTAACTAATAAATCAAATCTGGCCATAATACTACTGGTGTTATAGTTTAGAATAAAAACGTATTAAAGATTTTGAGGTACTTCTCAGCAAAGGATTGGACGCAAAAGCCGTCTCAGTTTAGCAGGTAGTCAAGGTACAATAATATCATGACAATTACAAAATCCGGCAGCTAAATCATTTACGGATAACCTTTGATCATTTGAGGAGAGAAGGGCCAGTAGGACCTGGAGGAGATGAGAATGTAAAGAGTTGGATAGGTAGTAGTTCTCCTCAGGCAAGTGCATCCTGAATAGGACGATAATTTGAGATTGGACAGGATAGCACGTAGAACAAAAACAATTATCTTTGCATTTTCTCTACACACAACCTGGAATAATCATGAAGTATTTAATGATAGTGGTTTTGTATATCACGCTTTCATCTTCGCAAACATGTAATACTCCCAAGGGTCAGACGAATTCAACGGGAGGCGAACAGAGAGATCTCTCCAATTATCACCGGGCTTATTTTGCCAGTGGAGGTTTTTGGTGTGTTGAAGCTATATTTGAGAGCGTCAGAGGAGTGGAAGAAGCAGTTTCCGGGTACACCGGAGGCAAGGAGAAAAATCCCAAATATGAAGCGGTGGCTGCCGGCCTGACCGGACATGCCGAAGCGGTAGAGGTTTATTACGACACTACGGTTATCGACTTTCCTACTTTATTAAGGGTCTTTTTTGGATCGCATGATCCTACCACGTTGAATCGACAGGGCCCTGATGCAGGTACTCAGTACCGGTCGGCAATTTTCTATCAGAATGAGCAGGAAAAGAAAGTGATTGACGATTACATCGCAAATTTAGTAACCACGAAAGCATTTAACGGTCCTATTACCACGGAAGTAAGCCCCCTTACAAAATTCTACGTAGCAGAAGAATATCATCAGGATTATGAAAAGAAAAATCCGGATAATCCATATGTCAGGGCAGTGTCAATTCCGAGACTCAATAAATTTCTATCCAATCATAAAGACTTACTGAAAGAAGGGATTGTGCATTAGATTTTATGACAATCTATTCCGGAAAACAAGAGGTCAACATTTCATTCATCTGGGATTAGCCGTCTCCGATTCAACGGAGTATGTCAATAAGACTCCAGAAATCGTGGCATAGTTTTAGTGGAAATTATCTGTACGACTTTTTTCTCCCGTTTTTTTATTACATTTCGTACTAAAACCACTCTGAGGTCGTTGCTTAGATTGTCTACCTCGGTTTCCTGATTGAATTATAACCACTTAAAAACATTAAGTATTTATTTTCCCATGAGAAAAACCGGTGGCTTGCTATTGCTGGTATTATTTCCAGTATTCGATATTCTTAACAATACAAATTATCTTTCTCACTCCCTTGGTGAAACAGCAGTGGCGCTTACTGCTGATACGCGGGATTTCATTCAGGAATTTGATCAGAAATTTGAAGATCGTTTACAATTCTCCGGTTGTCCTGGAGCTGCGGTAGCTATTGTCATTGATAATCAGATTGTGTTGTTGAAGGGTTATGGGACCAGAAAATATGGGTTTCCCGACACGGTTAATGCGGAAACCATCTTTCGAATTGGAAGTTTATCTAAGGGCTTCGCTGGTCTTCTAACCAGCAAAATGGTGGAGGAAGGCTATTTAAGCTGGGATGATCGTGTGAGGGACATACTCCCGGAATTTGATCTGAAAGATCATGCCCAGGCGGATAGAATTAGCATTAAACATTTAATGTCGCATTCGACCGGATTGCAAAGACATGCATATACCAATTTAACCGAATCCGGTTTATCGGTTAATCAAATAGTTCCTGAGTTTTCCAAATTAAAAGTTTACGGTAAGGAGGGCGATTATTATGCTTATCAGAACACGGCATTTGCCATGATCGAAGAAATTATCCGCTTGCAAAGCTGTGATAATTTTGACGAGCTTTTGGTTGACA
>JBGTCB010000683.1:0-4503 GCA_041748995.1 Saprospiraceae bacterium
CCGGGATTTCACTAGACCATCAAATGTGATATCCTATCCTGTTATTAAAAGAGCCGGTGATTTGTTTTTTGGAATATTAATCACGGTGTTATTGTGTCCTTTACTGGTACCGATCGCCATTTTATTGAAATTTACAGGTGAAGGTGACATCTGGTATTTTCAGAAAAGGCTGGGTTATAAAAACAGAGAATTTTATATCTGGAAATTCGCTACGATGCTTCGCAATAGTCCCAATCTTTTGACCGGCAGTCTTACTTTACGCAATGACCCCAGAGTGACTTTCATGGGTAAATATTTAAGGGCTACGAAATTAAATGAACTGCCTCAGATTATTGATGTCTTAAAAGGTGATATGTCACTGGTGGGACCGCGGCCTCAGATGGAGGTGGATTATCAGGCGTATCCCCTGGAAGTCCGTAAGCGAATATATGATGTCAAACCGGGCATTACCGGTATCGGCTTAATTGTTTTCCGGGATGAGGAAAAAATAATCAGCCACAGCGGGTCAAATCCCAGAGTTTTTTACAACGACATAATTGCTCCCTATAAAGGCGAGCTCGAGATCTGGTATCAGGAAAACCTGTCTTTTTTAATTGATTTAAAATTATTATTCCTGACGTTGCTGGTGTTATTTAATCCCCGGATGAAAGTGGTTCGATTTTTTAAGAACCTGCCACCGGCTCCTCCCGGGTTGACTGGTTATATTTAAACAGGAAATATTTTTGGTTCTTGGCCATATTTAGTGGGTCAATCTATATTCCCTATTTTATTTCTTAGCCGGAAGATATAGATCTTCCTCTCTCGGTCTAGAAGGAGAGAGCAGAATCTATATTCTGCGGCTTATCCAACAAATGCATTATACATGCACATACCCACTTTATATAGCCAAGAACCATATTTTTTATTTGACTTAAATGACAAGATTGCAAAGCATCATCCCGGATTAAAAAGTGATAAACTTTCTAAGAGATATTGTCAACTTTTTAATAAATCCCCTTAATCTGATTGGGGTGTTCCTTCTGGCTGCAGGCATCCTGGCTTATGCAGGCAGAGTGCGTTGGCCCCGAGGGCTGTTAATCGGAGCGCTGATCATTTTTTTATTGACAGCATCGAGGCCGGTACCGGAATGGATGATAGGGCATCTGGAGCGAAAGTATCAACCACTGCTTGCATACGGAACCCTGATGGATGCCGATTCGGTGCATATTCTGGTGTTGGGTGGCGGTCATACCGCTGATCCGGATTTGCCGGCAACCGGTCAGCTGTCGGGCGTGGCGTTGCAGCGACTCACGGAAGGCCTCCGGATACACCGGGAGGTGCCACAGAGCCGGCTGATTGTTTCGGGATACGGCAACCGGTCTTCCCGTTCGCAGGCGGAGATTTTGAGGGATGCCGCGCTGGCACTGGGGACGGAAGCGGAGCGGGTATCGATCCAATCTGAGCCTTCTAATACCGAGGAAGAGGCCTGGATTTACCGCGAAAAATTTGGCAACAACCTGCCCCTGATCCTGGTCACCAGCGCTGCCCATATGCCCCGGGCGATGTATTTGTTTCGTCAGGCCGGCTTTGATCCGGTCCCCGCTCCTGCCGGTTATCTGGTCCGCAAAGATCCGGAAGCGGGTTACCGGTTCTCGTTGTTTGCGGCCGATCACCTGAAAAAGGTCCAGGCAGCATTACACGAGTATATCGGGATGTGGTGGGCGAGGAGGGGTTGAATGGTGTTGTGGTGTTGTGGTATTTTGGTTTTATGGTTTTTCCGAAGAAATGGGGTACATGAATGGTTTTTCTAGCCCGCTGAGAAGTCCCCGGAGGGGTTAGATAGCCTTCATTGGTCTGATGTCCCCCTTGAGGCCCCTTGAGGGACCCTTGAGGGGGCAGGGGGTGGAAGAAGTGGTTGAATTGTAATTGTTTAATTGTTAAACTGTTCCTTCCGAAGAAACTAGGTGTATGAATGGTTTTCTAGCACGCTGGGAAGTCCCCTTTTAGTGATTCCTCCGATGAATCGGATTAGGCACCAAACCCATCACCCTCGGTCTTCATAAAAAGTGTCCATTACTATTGATTACTATTGTATATTTGTAATGAACACTTTGAAAGATGTTAAAATCAGAGCTTTACCTGGTCATAAAGTCTCAGGCCCAGCAATTGGTTGGGGAAAGAGTGTATACTGCCAGAGTATCCATACCGGATATCGCGTTTCTGCCGGGGTTTGCGACTGTTATCTCCGGAGTCAGACGTTCAGGTAAAAGCACCCTTTTGCGAATGATTTACCAACAAGAGGAAGGCAGGTTTACCTATCTGCATTTTGATGACCCCCGTCTTCTGGAGTTCACTACGGATGATTTTTTCAAGCTGGAGGAAATGGCTCCGGAATCACTGTTCATGTTTGATGAAGTCCAGCGGATATCCGGATGGGAGTCGTATATCCGGTATCTGACCGAGAGGAATCAATCGGTTTATATTACCGGATCCAATGCTGCAATGCTCAGCGGGGAAATGGCAAGCTTACTCACGGGAAGACATCTTTCATATGAACTTTTTCCATACTCCTATCCGGAGTTTTTAAGTGCAGGAGGCTTTGAAAGTAATATTTCCAGTTTTGAAGCATTTCTCACTACCGGGGGATTCCCGGAGTATGTTAAACATAAAGATCACCTCATCCTGCAAAGTCTTTTTCTGGATATCCTGGAACGCGATATTGTAGCGCGCCATCACATCCGTTCTTCTTTTGAATTTAAACAACTGGCTATCTATCTGCTTAACAACATTGCCAGGCAATATAGTGTAAGAAAGTTGGCTGAAATGATTAAAGTCGGTTCACCAAATACCATTTCAACCTTTATTGGTTACCTGGAAGACGCTTATTTGTTTTACAGTATACCAAAGTTTGACTATAGCTATAAAAAGCAATTGGTAAATCCAAAGAAAATTTACGCCGTCGATAATGGTCTTGTTCTTGCCAATACCAATAAAATTCAGGACGACAAAGGAAGATTATTTGAAAACGCTGTGTTTATTCAATTGAGACGTAAGACCAAAAAGATCTACTATTTTAGTCTAAAGGGAGAGTGCGATTTTATCGTCCGGTATCCAGATCAGGAAATTAAATGTTATCAAGTCTGTCTGCTGCTGTCAAAAGACAATTATGAGCGGGAGGTCAATGGATTAATGGAAGCCATGGATTTTTTTAATCTCGATGAAGGATTTATTATTACCTATGATCAATCGGATCAAATAATTAAGGGAGATAAGAGAATTCAGGTCATTACTGGTCTCGATTTTTTTATGCAATGAGGGTGAGTTGAATGGTATTTTGGTGTTGTGGTATTCTGAATTTCTACGTTTAACCAAACATATGTGAGAAAAAATTTTCATGCATAAGTCATTAATTTGACATAAGGAGATTGCCGCTTGACTGCAGCAAAGACACGTTGGATGATCTTGTTCTTCACATTATTAAGTACCAAGCCTTTTTCTTTTCCTTCATTGATTTTTCTTTGATAGTAGAGTTTGATTTCGGGGTCATATTGGATAGCTGCCCTGCTTCCCATACCTAACAGACTTTTCATTTTCTTGTTAGCCAAATGGCTAAACCTTATGGATTCCTTTCTTGACTCCTGATTGGTTATGAAGAAAAGGCGCGATGCCGGAATAGGAACCATACTTTCTGGCATTATCGAACTGGGTGAAGTTTTCCGTAGTGGCTATCATATAGGCTGAAATGATTAGACCCACTCCGACCACAGACTGGGCCATTTTGTTGTTGCGACTCATGGAAGAGTCTTCCTTGAGAATCTTCTTGATCTGATCCTCGAGGGCTTTGATTTGCTCACTGTAAAGTTTCAGAGTGGCACGGTTCTGATCTTGGAATAATTGGAGCATTTCAGGATCCAGAAGATCTTTTTGTTCCTGGACGGAAACCTGCAAAGCTTTCTTGTGTTTTACCAAGAGATCTCTTCGGGATAGAAGCTTTTTTAGCTTGACAATCAAAGGGTTAGATAGAACAGTTGGTTCTAGGGAATCTCTTTTTTCAAAAGCATACCGACAAAGGTCCCGTGAGTCCGAGCGATCGTTCTTACCCCTTCGTATACCCAAGGATTTTGAAATCAACAACGCATTGACCTCTTTAAAAGCAATCTGTTGACTGGCTAGCCACTCTGCCAGGGCCTTGGAGTAGGTACCTGTGTTTTCAAAGCAAATGAACCACTTTTCCACAGGCTGGTCTGTTTTCTTAGTGAGTTGTTTGACCATCGCCTTAAAGCCATCCAGATCGTTGGAAAATTGATCATGGTACAACGGTTCTCCGTCGTAATAAGACATATCAAAATGGCTCTTTGATATGTCGCAACCGATAAAGAATGAATACATTTGATTGATATTTAATTGATTAACACTAACACCTTTAATAGGTCTTTAACCTAAATTTCTACCTGGTGCTTAATCAAAATATAGCGGAGGACTAATTCAAAATATAAGTCACTATGACTTAGGTATTGTGCTAGG
>JBGTCB010000684.1:0-9892 GCA_041748995.1 Saprospiraceae bacterium
AATCGTCGATTTCTGGCGCGGCGAGACGAAGGAAGATACCGGGTTGTAACTGACTGAGGATCAACAAGTCAGAAACGACGAGAACGGCTGTGATTTTCCTACGACTAAAATAATCGGCTAAATATCAGCGCAATTTGGGTAATTCAACAGCCTCCTAGGAATATTCACATTATATCAACTTCTCCCGTTTAAAAGGGAGAGTTCCTTAATGTGATCATATCCCCAGGGTGCTCTTTGTGATCTCACCAACATGGAATTGGCTTCATCATCGCCTCGGAAGCGTTCATTGGCAGCATCCCAATAGAGTTTGCGATCAAGCTTCATCGCAATATGACTCACCAGGCAGACACTACAGGTTCGATGTCCCACTTCAGCCGTACTGATGGGTTGTTTTCTTGACTGTATACAATCCAGCCAGTTTCCATGATGTTCTTCACTGACATAGAGATGTGTTTCATTTTCGCCGATTTTAGAGGTCAGAATTTTCCGGTCACTGGCATCCAGAGCCTTGGAGCTTGCCTCTTGCGCAACCGGATCACTGGCTGTAGCTGCGTAATTACCCCGGCTCACAAAAATCCAGCCTTCAGTGCCTTCGTATCGGATACCATTCGTATAGCCACCACTGATAAACATCATCACATCGTTGTCGTATTTGGCCTTGACCATAAAATCTCCGTGAACATCCCAAAGACCTGAGCGGGGAAATTCCGCCAGGGCTTCAATTTCCTCCGGACCGGTATACTCCGTATTCATACCCCAATGAGCAGAATCAATGTGATGTTGACCCCATCCGGTAATCATACCCGCTCCGAATTGCTCACAACGCAGCCAGCTAGGTCTCGAATATCCCTTTTGCGGATGCACTCTGGTTTCTGTATAATAAGCCTCAGGAGTCGATCCCAGCCACATGTCGTAGTCCAGATTTTTGGGAATTGGCATCTCCGGTTGGTCAGGTCCGGGAGGATCCCCCGGTAATCCGATTCTTACAGTATGTAATTTTCCGATGCGACCATTTCTGACATACTCGGCGGCGATACGAAACTGCGGCGACGACCTTTGCTGGGTACCTACCTGGAGGATAGTGCCTTTTAGCCGGATCACATCAGCCAGAGCCCGACCTTCAGCTATAGTAAGAGAGGTGGGTTTTTGTAGGTAGATATCTTTACCAGCCAGAGCCGCTTCAATAGCCGGTTGAGCATGCCAATGATCCGGTGTACTTATAATCACGGCATCAATGTCTTTGTCAAGAAGCATTTCCCGATAGTCCTGAAAGGTTTTTACCTCAATGTACTGATCAGTTTTTTTCTTCTCACGGTAATAATTTTCCACTAATTCTTTACCTTCTTTCGCCCGGTTCATATCGACATCAGCAATGGAAACCACTCTTGCAATATCATACTGCATTGTTCCGGGTAAATCATGGTCCCGGGCAATCCGGCCGCAGCCTATTTGACCGATATTGATCTTATTGCTCGGAGCGTTCTTACCAAATACGGAGGCTGGTACAATGGTTGGCGCAACGATGATTCCGCTTGCACCAATAGCTGATTTCTTTAAGTATTCGCGTCGATTCATTATTAATATTTTTCTCTGGTTATTTTTTTCACTATGAATTTACAAAATTTAATTCTTTGAAGTCACCCACTCAATCCCTCCTAAGATATGCTTCAGAAAAACCGGGTCCTGATAATGTTCGATAGCGTGTCCCAATGCAGTGTACCACTGACGACCACCGTCAAATTCATGACACCAGGCTAGCGGGGTTAATTCACCAAATGTAATACCTGGATACTCATCTTTTTTCTCATCCATGATGTTGGGTAGCCGGGCAGCCAGGAGAACATGATTGGCCGGATTTAACTGATGGAGAAAATAACATTCATCTTCCCTTATCCAGGTATCCGGCAGAAAATTAGTCGAAGGATGATTACGATCTATAACCTCAATTTCGAATTTCTGAAAAGGTGGATGCCGGATAAATTTTCCACCGATTAATTTCCAGAACCAGGGCCAGTTTCGCTCCGAGCCACTGGCCGAATGGATACCAACAAATCCTTTACCATGGCGGATAAATTTTTGAAAAGCAATTTTCTGCCGTTCATTGTCAAATGCTTCATTATTCGTATTGGAAAAAACTATAGCATCATATTCCATCAATCCGGGAGAGGTGAAAACGGAAGCACTATCGGTAGCATCTACCTCAAAACCATTTTCTTTTCCTAATTTCTTTAAAGCTTCTACACTGCTGGCTATATTATCATGTACAAAACCCTTTCCGTTTTTTGTATATACCAGGATTTTTTTGCCTTCAAGTTTATTGACAAGCGACATTTCTACTTTTACCGGATGGGCGTAATCATTCCAAATCATTTCTGCCTTTTCTTCTGAAATATCACCGTCATAAACCAACATGCGATATTTCAAAGAATAGGATTTACCTGGTTCCAATACCCAGTCACGATCCTGTGTCGGATTGAAATTGAGAAATACATTCTCCACCCCTTTATTACTGCCGGTGGGCCAGATACGCAGTAGTTCCGGAAAATTAAAATTGGATGGATTGCTCATAAATAATATACCGGATTTTCCGGCTACTGATGGACCCCTGATATCACACCATTTTGCCCGGGTTGCGTTACCATTTTCTTTATTGAATCCCTCGGAGGTCAGTAGAGTGGCATTTTCATCATTCCATTCCTGTTTAGCCCGGTATCCAAATCCCTGATATCGATATTCCTTAAGGGTAAGAGGATCATCACCGGAGCAGGACAGAGTAGAAATGACATCAATAAGCCAGGTGTTTGCCAATGGATCGGCATTCCACACCTGCATCGTTAGTCTTTCATTGAGAACGGTTTCTTGTACAAGACGTTGACTATCCGGCAAAACAATATGATCGTGCGTTGCCGATATCGAAGCAAAGACATCGCCGGTAACTTTAAATGGTCCACCACGTACCTCTACCTTACCCTGCATTTTACCCAGATTCCAGAAGTCCACTTCTTTTCCCTGAAATTCAGTGTGGGTCCATGGATTCCAAATACCATAGTGATGGTAATGATCCGGTGGCTGGATTCTCGTCAGTTCTTCCCCGGCAGGAGACCAGAGAGGGTGGATAAAACCTCCGCGGCTATATTCATCCGGAACTCCGGCCGGTAAGGACGCATTTTCATATTGGTATGTCAATACAGGTTTAGGACCCCTGACAATTCTAAGACCTCCACTTTCGTCCGTGATCTGAAGGGCATCCGGCTTTTTCTGTTTAGGTACCTGCCACAATTCAAAAGATCGAACGGTGTAGGGACTTGTTTTACCCTCCAATATCCACCATATCGTGGTCTGCATACCACCTTCGATTTGCGACGGAACTGGTATTAAGCGGCCATTTGCCAGTTCGTTCAATTGGAGGTCATAATTCTCCAATTCCGGTTTTAACCCATCAATACTGGCAGAAACCACGGAATTCAGTCGTTCATAAGAGCCGGCGTCAACCGAAAAAGTAGCAATCTTCTGACCCTGGATCCAAACAGTTATAAAGAGGCTGTTAATTAACAGAAGTAGGTAAGGAGATCGCTTCATATTACAAATTGGCTGTAGTGGATAATTCAGTCCATCAAGATAAGATTTTAGGGCAAAATCATGGATTGTTATATGGGGAAATCGGATTTGCGATCCCGAATACGCCCAAGCCAGAGATCACCATTCCATTCTCTGAGCAGATATATCTGTGGTAAAAATTAACTTTAGGGCATCTCTATTAACCCCGTTCATGGTAAAAACAATTTTCTTCGAAAATTTATTCAATAATATACTTCGCCATACTTCGTTGATCGTCAGTCAGATAGCTACGGCTATCTTCCTTTATCCAGCCTTGTCTGGCTTGCATCTTATTAAATTTTTACTCATTTCAGAGGTAAACAGAGGTGCCCTTTAGATCATAAGACAACTAAGACAATTATGGCCTCACACTTACAACAGCATCATGCATCAACTTCATTTGAATATGGAAATCATCAGCTAACCAGCAGTAAGGCAATTCAATTAGCGGATGGAGTTCTGAAAGGTTTATTCAGTACTAAGACGATAGAGCGGGTAAACAGGTCGAAAGAAAGAATTGATCAGATTCTGGCCAGCAATGAAATTGTCTACGGTATTAACACCGGTTTTGGACCACTTTGCAACACCCAGATTTCCGAAAACCAAACAGTGCAGCTACAGCATAATATTTTAAAAAGTCACAGTGTTGGGGTTGGCCCTCCTTCATCTGTCAAGACCACCAGGCTTATGCTTTTGTTGAAAATCCATGCCCTGGCACGAGCGTATTCCGGAGTCAGGCAGAGCACTTTAGACCGGCTACTATGGCACCTGGAGCATCACATAACACCAGTAGTACCCCTGCAGGGTTCTGTGGGGGCATCTGGCGACCTGGCTCCTCTGGCTCATATGTGTCTGCCCCTGATCGGGTTGGGTCATGTCTATCATAAAGGAAAAATTGAATCTGCCGGATCGGTGTTGCGAAAATTTAATCTAAACCCTTTAGTGCTGGGCCCAAAAGAGGGATTGGCACTTATCAATGGTACTCAGTTTATGGCCGCCTATGCCGTGCAAATTGTTGACCGGTTGCAGAATTGTCTTTCGAATGCAGACATTATCGGAGCCATGACTATGGAAGCACTATTGGGTTCGATAAAACCATTCACATACGAGCTGCATCAGCTGCGACCTTTTGCCGGGTGCCAATATGTTGCCCTTAGGATGCGTAAACTTATTGAAGCCTCCGAAATTATGAAATCCCATGAATCTTGTGGCAGGGTTCAGGATCCCTACTCCTTGCGTTGCATTCCCCAGGTGCATGGTGCGTCCAGAAATGCCTGGCTCCACTTAAAAGAAATTACTGGGATAGAGATTAATTCAGTCACGGACAATCCGGTTATTCTCGAATCCGGCGAAGCAATCAGTGGAGGAAATTTTCATGGTCAACCCCTTGCGTTACCGATGGACTATGCCGGATTGGCAGCTGCAGAAATTGGTAATATTTCGGACCGGCGTATTTATTTAATGTTGGAAAGCGAGACCGAGGGTCTTCCCAAATTATTGATGAAAGACACCGGTCTGAATTCAGGTTTTATGTTACCTCAATATACAACGGCCGCACTGGTCAGTGAAAACAAATCCCTGTGCTTTCCTGCTTCGGCTGATAGCATTCCAACATCCCTTGGTCAGGAAGACCATGTGAGTATGGGTGCATTCAGCGGCCGGAAGACTCTGCGCATTGTCGAAAATCTCGAAAAAATTCTCGCTATTGAATTACTCTGTGCTTCGCAGGCATTTGATTTCCGCAGCCCGCTGAAATCAAGTCCTATTTTGGAAGCATGCCATACTCATATACGAAATCATATTGATCACGCCGATTATGACCGGGTTTTTTCGGACGACATAGAAATAGCCCTGGATCTCATCCGAAGCCGTCAATTAAAAAGTATTTGTGATATTTGTGATCAATATTTAAAAACAGATCAGGAAATCACAGAGAGTTCAAACTATGAGCTATTTGAAATCTATTAGGCAGATTACCAGATTCTTCTTCATCTGGTTTAAAATAAAAAACATCGCAGGGGTCTGTCTGAGCTCAAACGCAGAACATCTGACTCAGGATGCACTGTCAAAGAGGATCAGCTGCACAGGTAATACTTTATGACTGTTACCGTTCTTAGTTAATACCAATAAATTTGGCAAGATGATGCAGCCGCAAAATATTAAATAACGGAAACACCGATATCCGCATATTATTGAAATGTATTTCTATTGGCGAATGGATTTTTGCAACTAATTTTAGGGCAGCTCTATTTTATTGACCGGATTATTTCGCTATCATAACCCTGAAGATCATCGTCGATAAAAATCTGCGATTGATAGAATAGCAGAAACAATCCCCCTTCTACTTCGTTTTACAAGCATCGAAATCATCCTCCTTGCCTTATGAATCAGAAGTGGACCATCTTAATTGCTTGTGTGCTGAGTACTCAGCTACTTTTCAGTCAGACTAAATTCACCCTAAGTGGTTATATCCGGGATGCCAGCAATGGTGAATCTTTAATTGGAGCCACAGCCTACCTGGTTGAACTGGAACAAGGTATTGCCAGCAATGAATACGGGTTCTATAGTATTTCGGTTCCACCCGGAAACTATACCGTTGAATTTGCTTACCTGGGTCTGCAAAGTCAGCGAAGAACCGTTAGCCTTGATAAAAACATTACTCTCCATATAGAATTAACCGACCTGGCAACCGATCTCATTGAAATTGTGGTAACTGGCGAAGCTGAAGACCGCAACGTGAGTGACATCGAAATGAGCGTCAACAGGCTCGATATTCAAAGCATTAAAAGCATACCTACCTTGTTGGGAGAAGTGGAAGTGATTCGTAGTCTGCAACTACTCCCCGGAGTAACCACGGTAGGGGAAGGTGCATCCGGATTCAATGTGAGGGGAGGTAGCATTGATCAAAATCTGGTACTTCTCGATGAAGCTCCGGTGTTTAATTCATCCCATTTATTTGGATTTTTCTCGGTATTTAATCCAGATGCAGTCAAAGATGTCAAACTCTATAAAGGTGGTATTCCGGCTCGTTATGGAGGCAGGTTATCTTCCATTCTTGACGTCCGGATGAAGGAGGGGAATACGAAAGATTTTACAATGAACGGAGGAGTAGGACTTATATTCAGCCGGTTGGCTATTGAAGCGCCCATCATTAAAGATAAAGCTTCATTTATCGTTGCCGGTAGGCGATCCTATATTGATGTCCTGGCTAAACCTTTTCTGAGTGATGACCTGGCCGGTTCCATTCTGAATTTTTACGATTTAACCCTTAAAGCCAATTACAACATTAACGAAAAAAACCGTATTTATTTATCTGGTTATTTCGGCAGGGATAATTTTGGATTTGGAGATGCAGCGGGTTTTAACTGGGGTAACAGTACCGGCACATTCAGATGGAACCATTTGTTCAGTGAAAAATTATTCAGCAATTTTACTTTTTATTTTAGTGACTACGACTATAGAATCAATTTTGGTGATGACGCAATCAACAGATTTACCTGGAATGCAAATATTGAAAATTACAGTCTGAAACCGGAATTTACCTATTTCATAAATCCTGAGAATATCCTGCGTTTTGGAGGCCAATCCATAGTTTACACCTTCGAACCAGGAAATGCAGTCGGAGTAAGTGAAGGGGAAGTCAGCGATGTCAGCCTTGCCAACAAATATGCCATTGAAAGTGCGGTGTATGTTGAATTGGAACAGGACATCTCCCCGGCATTATCGCTGAATTATGGTTTACGCCTATCCCATTTCAACTACACCGGTAAGGGAAATGCTTACACATACGGATCGGCTCCACCCGGCCAACGCAGGACACCCATAAATATTCAAACATATGACCAATGGGAAGGGATTCAAGCTTATCTTAATCTGGAACCAAGGTTTTCCCTGAAATGGCAGTTAAATAATACTTCTTCGATAAAAACGAGTTATAATCGAACAACCCAATATATTCATCTGATTTCCAACACTACCGCATCTACCCCTGTTGATGTCTGGACACCCAGTACAAACAATATCCGGCCACAAATTGGCGATCAGGTAGCTGTGGGTTATTTCAAAAACCTTTCTGATAATATATATGAATTAAGTACCGAGGTCTATTACAAGAAAATGCAGAATCTGGTGGACTACATCGATGGAGCCGATCTCCTGCTGAATGAATTTCTCGAAGGTGACCTCCTGGCAGGTGAAGGGAGAGCCTATGGACTGGAATTTCAGGCAAAAAAGAACAAGGGCAAGTTGAACGGTTGGTTGAGTTATACACTTGCCCGTACCGAGAGGCTGGTGGAAGGCATCAATCAGAACAATTGGTACCCCTCAAGATTTGACCAACTTCACAACCTGAGTCTTACTGCCTTTTATGAAGTCAACAAACGATGGTCTTTCAGTGGCACCTTTGTTTATAATTCCGGAACTCCGACCACTTTTGCCACCAGCCGGTATGAGCAGCAAGGGTACGTTGTCCCTCACAATGCAAATGATACCCGTAATAATGTGCGTATACCGGATTATCATCGTCTGGATTTGGGAGCCACGCTACATGGTAAGGCAAAAAAAGCGAATGACCGTTGGATCGGAGACTGGGTATTTTCCATTTACAACTTATACAATCGCCGGAACCCATTTTCTATCTTTTTCCGGCAGGCTTCTGAAAGGGTCCTACCGGACCAGCCAACAAGCACCGAGGCGGTTAAGCTCTCTGTCATCGGTAGTTTCATACCATCCGTTTCCTACAATTTTAAATTTCAGTAACCATGAAAGCAGTTCCAAATAAATATCTATCCCTTGTGCTCTTATTCATGTTTGCATCTTATGGATGTGAAGATGTCATTACGGTACAGACTGCCGATGCACCCAGGGCGATTGTTGTTGATGCCTGGCTGACCGATGTCTCCGAAATTCAACAGATAAAACTTACTTACACTCAGTCATATTTCAATGCTGATTTTGCAGAACCTATTGCAGGTGCACTGGTTGAAATTAGATCGAATCAGGACAGCTCATTCGTTTTTGAAGAAGCTGCTGTTGGAAGTTATGTGTGGCAGCCAGAACCAGGTCAAAGACTTGGAGAACCGGGAGATGTATTTGAATTGACAATCAATCTACCGGACCTGGTTTTAACCGCTACATCGATGATGAATCCGGTAGCAGCAATTGATAGTATAAGTCAGGAATACCGGGTTGACGATCTGAGAGGCCCGGATGGGATCTATACCCAGTTTTTTGCCAGAGATCTCCAGGGTCTGGGTAATTGTTATTGGATCAAATCCTTTAAAAATGATTTATATCTTAATAAACCCGAGGAAATAAACATTGCTTTTGATGCAGGTTTTGATAGTGGTTCTCAGTTGGATGGGATTATTTTTATTCCACCCATCCGTGAATTGACAAATCCGGTCCCGGATGAATTTCCTGCTGAAGAAGCGCCTTTTAAACCAGGGGATAAATTAAGAGTGGAAATTCATTCGCTATCCTTTGAGGCTTTTCGTTTTATGCAAAGTGTGCGTGATCAAATATTAAATGGAAGTAACACAATTTTTGCCAGCCCGATCTCCAATTCAAAGGGTAATATCATTTCATCTACGGTGAATACGGAAGTGCTTGGTGTCTTTTGCGTCTCTCAGGTTGCAAGTATGGAAAAAGTGATAGAGTAAGAAAGTCAGTTGCATGGTATGCATTGGGTTTTGTCATTAAAGGTTGCAACAGTTTCTTGGTACATTGAACGAGGTTTTAAGGGGTGCCCTTAGGGCATCGATGCCTCTCATATTCAGGCTGAACGGTTGTAAATCCAAATGTTCTAGTGTACTTACCTTTCTCCAACAACAACAAAAACCCTGATTATTCCTTGTAACTGATTCTACGAAAATCAGTTGAAATTCCCAACATTAACGTGAATTGTGCAAAATATTTCCGGAATTGTGTATAAGTTGAGCCTACAGAAGCCATAACTTTATGGAAGATTAAATTATTAACCAAAAATATCAAATCATGGGTAATCTTCTTTATATCATCGCCGTAATACTTATTATATCCTGGGCGATTGGTTTTATTGGGTATAGCGCCGGAGGCATCATACACATCTTGCTTGTTATTGCATTGATAGCAATCCTGGTGCAAGCTTTTAGCGGCAGAAAGGTTCTGTGATAACCGACAAATATTAGATCGTAGTCCTGTACAGAGGTCACTATCTGATATCACTCCTCATAAATTCTACGGACCCATGAGCTGTTAACATGGCTCATGGCTAAAGTAGCGTTGATATTCCAGAAACCCATACCTCATGACCTTT
>JBGTCB010000685.1:0-6113 GCA_041748995.1 Saprospiraceae bacterium
AACCGCATTATCGAAGACAACTCTGGAGAATCTCCATACACATCGTTACTTATA
Organism: Saprospiraceae bacterium; assembly: GCA_041748995.1. Lineage (GTDB taxonomy): Bacteria > Bacteroidota > Bacteroidia > Chitinophagales > Saprospiraceae > JABDMH01. Next base: position 55 of record JBGTCB010000685.1, read on the forward strand.
GCCTGACGATCTTTCGATTACCAGGCTTACTATTAGCGTTACAAGTGATGCGACATTATTATGTTATCCATCTACCAATAAAAATAATGTGTTAATATTTAGTACCTTAAAGATTCTGAGACACCATCACTTAAAATCGATATGTTATTTTGGGTGTTGAAATCAAAAAAATATGATGTTATTCCAGGAAATGTTGCTACCTCAAAAGTTTTCTTATTAATAGGAATAAATTGAAATAAAAATGAGGTATTAAATTTTACGTGTTCGCTAAATCATTTGAATTAAAAAGTTAGTTATGAAAAAAATTAGGATTATATTCCTGGTAATCTCCATAATGTCTATTTCGTTAATAGGTATTAGTCAGAATTTGGAAGTAGAGGGACAGATAAAAATTGGTGCATTGGATTACGATAACTCACAAGGCAATTTCGTCATTCGGAAAAATGACGGCACTTTGGGCCGAAGGTTCATTTCCACATTTCAAACGAAGAAATATGTCATTGGTGAGTTTGCACATGGCGGCATTGTATTTTGGATAGAGGAGACCGGGGAACATGGACTGGTTTGCTCTATTTCAAATCTCGCGACCGACGAACGCTGGTACGCTGGAGAATGTGGAAATACTCGCGCCTATGGTGACGGGCCAGGCGCTGGCAGGTCGAACACATCAATTATTATTGCTGCACAGGTTTCGATTGGTGATGATGGCAGCACGTACGCAGCCAGAATCTGTAATGAATATTTCAGCATAGATCCTTTCAATAGAGGTGTTTCATTTAATCATGGAGATTGGTACTTACCTTCTTACGAAGAATTGAAAATAATGTATAATAATAAAGCTGCCATTGAGGCAACGGCGGCGCAGTTATCTTCCTTCGGAGCAGAAGGTTTCAATGACGGAATATTCTGGAGTTCTACCGAATCGGGTGATTGCTTTGCTGAGGCATGGCAATTTTCTATCGGATTTGGAGGTGGAGCCGGGAAGGGAGCCGGCCGTGATGTCCGTGCAGTGAGGATATTCTAAAAATCTATGGCTATGAGATTGCCTGATGCCAAAGGCTGAGGGATAATACCACCCCTTCGGGGTTGGGCTTGCCGTGCTTTGGTTATTTATAATCATGTCAGCCCTTCGGGCTTATTAAATGTAAAATATGGAAGCATATTGAGTAAAGGAAGAAACAGCGAATGGTAGGAAAATGCTTTGAGATTACACCTTGGATTCCAAAAGGGATGTGGCATAGTGTGTCAAATTTTTGGTGATGAAATGTCACTATATTGAGTAACAGAATTAGGCATTGGTGGCATAAACCCCGAGGGGGTGAAATGATTATAATGTAAACCACAACCCCGAAGGGGTGAAATGATTCTAAAATTATCCTGCCCGATCTCCGAATAGACTATTTCCACTCCAGTTTCATTCTCTAACCAGAAAAACCACTGTCAAATTTATTCGAGATGCCCCAGTTTTAAATTTGCCGGAACCAGCTCCAAAAAATGAATTTAATGAACTTGTCGTTTTCCCAGTTCCAGCAGAGGTTATAAAGAAAGCATTTTTATGTCCAGATGTTGTACTGTACTCCTCCAAACCACCAAAAAATGAACTGGAAGATGGTACTGGCATTGCAGTTTCTCAGGGCGAGATCGCCTCTGCAGACCGAATTGTTTGACGCCTGGACAAAATTTTCTGATTTATGTTGTTGTGAGACAAAATATAGCCTATATTTGTCCCTCAACATGTCCGAATTACTGTCTATCACCATGTCTGACAAGCTGATAAAAAAGTATCCACATTTAAGTTTTATAAAGAACTGGGAACTATCACCGAAAAGCATGTTCCTATTGGGTCAATGTCAGGCATTCGTTCAAGCAATATCAAATGCTGGCATTCTGCCTCAATATTATTCAGAACTAATGAATCTGTCCCTGACGAAAGGAGCTCAGGCAACCACGGCAATTGAGGGCAACTCACTTTCTATAGAGGAGGTGAATCAGATAAGAAGGGGCGATTCCTTGCCTCCCAGTAAGGATTATCAGGAAAAAGAGGTTAAGAATATATTAGAAGCATATAATGATATATTGGATAGGGTTGTAAATTATAAACAAACTGAATTAATAACACCGTCCTCTCTCAAAAGGTATCACAGGATTATTGGAAAGAGTCTAGGTAAGTATTTTGATGCGATTCCCGGTCAATTTAGGAACGATAATCGAATCGTTGGTACCTATAGATGTCCCGACCATCAAGATGTGGATGATCTTATTGACCGTTATTGTAATTGGATGAAGAAAGAATTTCATTATGACAGGGGACAAGAATTTTACGAATATGTCATACAGGCGATTGTTGCTCATGTTTACTTAGAATGGATTCATCCCTTTGGTGATGGAAATGGACGCTTAGGTCGCCTGGTAGAACTCTATATTCTACTGCGAGGAGGCATTCCAAATATCGCCTCTCATATCCTTTCCAACTACTATAATATGACTCGTCCTCAGTATTATGCTGAGCTTAGTGAAGCAACTGAGAAGATATCTCTAACCAGTTTCATAGAGTATGCCCTTCTAGGTTTTAGGGATGGGTTGGAACAGACATTAAAAACTATCCAGAAGAGCCAATTGGAAATTACATGGCAAAAGTTTGTCTATGATCAGTTCTCTAGCCAGAAAATGGGTCAAAAGGAAGTCTTTAAAAGAAGACGTCGGCTTGCCCTTGAAATGCCATACGATCGATGGTTAACGAGAGAAGAACTGGTATTTATTAATCCACAAGTGGCAAGTAATTATCGAAATGTATCTGAAAAAACAATTGACAGAGATATAAAGATTCTGCTTGATCTTAATTTAATCGAATTTGATAGAGAAAACCAAAGATATCGATCAATGATAAGTCAATTGACAACATTGCTTGCACAAAAGGTTTGAAGAGTTTTGATTATCTGATCTATATGCAAATTATGGTAGATGGATGCCCAAGCCATTAGATACAAAGGTCACATTGTCGAACACTTCGACAAAATGGTAGCCAATTTGGAGCATCATCAATCAATATAGACAGTGGTGGAAACTCCACATTGGAACGTATCAGGACGAGTTAATGAAATCAACCGCCTCCTGGCGGAATTATCCATTCCGGTCCATTCTAATCTTTCACACACCGGATGCTGTTGCCTCTTCCTTTGGCCTGATCTGAAATATAGGCATATTCTCCGTCGTATTCAATGTCGACAAATTTTGCCACTGTCATATTGGTGGCCGAGGTCGACCAGTATTGAGCATAGTATCCTTTCTCATAATAGCTGGTACCAACCCGGTAGCCATTCGGGATGGCAGTAAAGCCACTCTCGTTGGTTGCTGTTCCATTGGCATCCAAAAAATGGACATTACCGGCTTCCTTCAGTTGAATACCGGCCACAGAGTCTCCACCCAGGTAATTGACAAGTTCCAGAAAATCCTGTTCGGAAGGTACATGCCATCCCACCGGACATACATTTTTATTGCCATTGGATAAAGTATCAACGGCATACCAGTTATAAAGGGCGCCATAATTAATTGCTCCGTTCATAATGTCATCGTACCATGCATAGGCAGGGGTAGTCAATGTACCCCAATTGGTGTTCATGTCAACGTTTGGGATTGGAGTCCCATCGTTATAGAGGGTGACTCTCAGATTATCGGCCATCCAAAATTGATTGCCGATGGTGACCACTTTGTAGATGTTAGCTTCGACATCCTTTACAAAGGTTAGTCCCCCGGATGGTCCCGAACTCAGGGAAATCCAACGAGAGCCGGTCCAACCTTCAAAGTCAGTTCCGGTCCAGCGGATGGTACCGGCAGCCGGATTTACATCCTCTGAATTACCGAGGATGACTGCACCTTCGACAGTCAATTTTTCCTGGGCGTAATTAGAAATGGGGAGAAACAACAGGAGTGCAGTCAGCACAATCACAATTTTCGGGAACATATTATTTATTTTTAGCATATATTTTCAAGCGAAAGTTAAGAATCCTTTTCCATAAGCAGCATGGCTTTTTAAGCTCCAGGCAGGTATGACTGATCTAAGATGTACTCTCAAAAATATTTGCTTTCACTGTTGAGGGGCTCACCTGAATGGGTGATTTTCAAGAGGAATTTTGACTCTCTGACTCTATCCTGATATTCTAGTCCTAAGTTTATAGAGTGACAATGTGAACTCACTCTATAACCTGGAAGTATTGCGAATCTTACCCACCTGCAAGGCACTAACCGGCAAAGCCTTATTGCCAAAACTTGACCGGATATAAGTTAATATCGAGGCAATTGCATGATCATCCAAATGGTGGTTGTGTGGCATCAGACCATTATAGTTCTTTCCATTTACGGTAATTTCGCCCTGCAAACCATTGAGAACGATGTCAATCAGACGATCTATATCTCCGGTTACCCAGTCCACCCCTGCAAGTGGAGGAAATAAATTGTTGTCACCCCTGCCATTGCGTTGATGACAGGCTGCACAATAGGTGTTGTAAAGGATGCTTCCACTTAATTCATCACCCTGATGTAAATTGTCAAGCACCTCATCCGGAGTTTTAATGTAGGACCTCGATTTGCGCTTTTCCATTGACTCCAGTTCTGTCTCACCGAACTTCTTTTTATTCCCCTTGTACATGACCCGCCAGATTTTCCCCTGATTTGATTCAATGATATACAAGGAACCATCAGGTCCGGTTGCCAGACCCATCGGACGGTAAACCGCATCGCTGGTATTTACTACGGTGTCGATTCCGGTAAAACCATCGGCAAAAACCTCCCAGCTGCCATTTGATTTTCCATTTTCCAGTGGTAAGAAACACACAATATAGCCGGCTTGTGGATAAGGTGAGCGATCAGTCGATCCATGAAATGCTATGAACACACCATGTTTGTAGCGTTCCGGAAATTGGTCACCCTGGTAGAATAAAACCTCCATGGGAGCCCAATGACCGGGAAAACCAAAAACAGGCTCGTGGAATTCACTGGCCCGGCCAATGATTTTGCCGTCGCCTCCGTAACCCGGTTGCAACACATTTTTTTGCAGCATGTGATCATAATAGGCATATGGCCATCCAAAGTCTGATCCTTCAGTCACTCGCATCAGTGTCTCTGAAGGAAGCACGGCTGCCTGCCAGGCGGTATAAAGGTTGGGATAGATCGTGTGGAAGTTGTCGATACCGTTGCCCACGGCATACAGGCCTCCATCTATCGGATTCCATTGCATGCCCACCACACTGCGGATGCCGGTTGCAAATTGAACGCCATCCTTTATGGTCAGATCCGTTTTACTGGCATCAAATTTCCAGATGCCGGCGTGATCGGTTAGTTCAGGACATGGATTTAATCCTTGGCCTCCAGGGATGCCCACCGGACCATATTTAAAGATGTCCTGACAGGCATCGGAAGGTGAACCAAAGGGAACATACATGTTTCCCTGGTTATCAAAGGCGAGTGGCTTGGTGGTGTGCCAGTTTCTCACAACATTTTCATCGATATCGGTTAACACGACTTCTGTTTCACTTTCAGGTACCAGTTGTCCGGGAGTCAATTTGTTTCGTAAAACGCGTTTAACCGTACTGGTAAATAGAAAACCGTTGTGAATAGTGACACCTACTGCTGACCGACCCTCGTCAATATAATCACCAAAATAAACAATGCTGTCGGCTCTTCCATCCTGATTCTCATCGCGAAGACCAACGGTTCCCCCTGCTCCTTCCATGGCATCATTATAACTCAGTTTGACATAAATATCTCCGTTATCATTGACCGCCAGGTGACGTGCCCGGCCGATACTGTCTACCACCACTAAAGCTTCAAAATGGTCAGGAAGAAAAAGGCCACCATTCTCTGGATCACCAAGAGGAAGTTCGGTGGGTCTATTACAGGATATAATAACAATGAGCCATCCGAAAAGAACGGCGCTTTTAACTAAAAATCTTTCCAGGTATGCAGTCGGCATTCGCTTCAAAGAGATTTGTCCTTCATTTTCAAGTCGATTATTCATCATATACTTTGTAAGACTGTAATATTCGGAAAAAGCTGGGGTATCG
>JBGTCB010000686.1:0-3478 GCA_041748995.1 Saprospiraceae bacterium
CCTATTTTGCCCGCTATTAAACTATCCGATGCAATTATCAGGAGTTCATCTTTAGGGGTAAAGAATTTTTTTGCCGCTAAGACGGTACAGAGTTGCCCTTCTGTTACTTCGTTTATGAGTAACACTTCGAAGGGGCTTGTCAGGTATTGATGGAGCATGGCTTTAACGGAAAATTTTTCCTCATGCTCCCTTAGCATAATAAAGACTATTTTATCGTAGTGTACGTTCTCCAGGCTCTTTAGCGCCCATAACACCATCGACTTTCCCGCCACCTCTATCAACGGCTTCGGTGTTTCATAACCCCGGTCAGCAAATCGGGAGCCGCGGCCGGCCATGGGTACGACAACGATCATTTTTCCTTAGCTATTTGCAACAGGTTCTCTTCGGTGATACTGGTCCAGTCAGAAAAGCGAAGGGCTCTGTCATCAATGTATACCTGTCCGTTAGGTTTTCCAAAATATATCTCGTCGTAAGTAACCTCGTAGCGGTCAAGCCAATCGAGGGTAACCTTCCCGATGTTCTTTACAACTTTACCAAGATTACTCTCCTGAGTAGCCATATTCCTTGCCGTCTGGATGATAATGTAATGGCCCGATGCCTTAAGGTCTTTTATCCTTTCAACAGCCCCTGGCAATGGTTTTAGGGACTCGTAAGTCTCTCCCTTATCTTTAATCGGACAAATGGTGCCGTCCAGGTCAATTACTATGCGCATATTATTTGATTTAATCTTTGTATTCCTGTAACATACATCATTTTTTGCCGGTTTGGTTTATCCTCATGCAATGGAAGCATGGAAATGAATAATAAGCCTTCAATGAGTTTCACCTCTTTTGAGTCGTAGCCAAATTGTTCCAGCAATTCATCAAAAATTTCGCCCAAACCATGGTGGGCCTGATGTGTAAATATGGTTCCTGCAAATGCTCCTTCCGATTCGCTTATTTCAAAAAGGTCGGAAACAATATAATCGTAATAACCCGCTATGCTATGGCGAAGTTTTGCCATATCATAACGTGGATCTCCATAAATTCCTGTTTGCCCAAAACTTCCCCGGGGATCGATCAGTCGTATGATCTGATTGCTTAGGTCATAGAGAATATTGGAAAAACAAAAATCGCCATGAATAACACAGCCCTTCTGGTTTTCACTTAAGGTATCAATTGCTCTTTCGAGCCAGGGCTTTAATGTATAGAAGTTTTTAAGCTTCTCCCCGTTAAAGCTTATTTCCTCCGCAGCGAACAATTCTTGCCAGTATTTATTCTGGCACAGGTTCTCTATCCTTTCAAACGTTTTGTCCAGATAAATACTTTTCAGGTCCCCGGGTTCCAGCACAACTTCGTAGGAATGAAAGGCCTGATGTAGAGTGAGCAGCCTTCTAAAAATGGATTGCCAGTTCTCTTCACCCAAATCAGAAAAAAGGTACAATTCGGCCAAAGTGGGATAGCCGTAATATTCCTGTACCAAATTGAGCTTGCCGTCAATCTCCTGTTCACTGATAATTCGGGGAGTAAGCACCTGCAAAGACCGGGGCAGGTTTTTATACCAGTTCAGTTCATCTCTGAGTTTTTTGTCAAATTCACTGACCTTGGTAATGGTATTGAGAATAGGATCAATACTCAAGGAATTAAAAAAACGCGATTGCAATAAGCGCTGCTTTGAATAAATAAGGTTATCAATGTTTCCAAAATCATACCACTGGTTTGACTTCTTGATATGCATCGGGTGTGTTTGCTGATAGGCTAAAAGTAAATCGCTCATTTGCGTTTTGCTTCTTTCACTAGTCGCCTGGAGGGACTTTTTTAAACTCAACGTATCTCTGAAATAGTAGTAGCCACAAAGAGCCATATAAGGCTTGGCAATATGGTCCTGCTTGTCAATATACTCTATTACTCGATTGTTGGAATCATACACTGCAATGCACCACCGCTGACTTTCTTCTACTTCGTGTACATAAACGAAATCGGAGTCTCCGGCAAAGGAGTCCTTGATCAACGTGTCGCCCAGTATTACCTGGGTGGGATTATTATTCTTTATCTCTTTCAATCCCGCCGCCAGGGATTCTATTATGGAATTTGACTCTTCGAGTTCCACGATATTCAGAATGAAACGATTCTGAAATGCCCGTAACAAAAAATCTTTCAGGCTTTTATTCTCCTGTCTCAGCACCACAGTAGCCTCTTTCATGTTCTTGCCGATAAGGTCTTCAAGTATCCAGCTAATCACGGGCTTGCCATTTATGGGTATCATTGAATTACTCACATTGGTATGAATAGGCAGGTTTGAGTAATTTATTCTTCCTCCACAGAGCAATATTGTATTAGCATTAACCATGAATGGTACCTTGAATTAAATGTGAATAAACATGATAGATCTCCAAACAGTGTTTCTCCATGGAGTATAAGTTAACTGCCCTTTCCAGACCATTCCTTCCAATTTGATGACGGATTTCGCTATTGTTGAGCAGAAAGATGATTTTTTCAGCCATCAGATCAAGCTCATTTAACTCATATAAATAGCCAACTACCCCATTGGAAACTACCTCCTCAGCAGCTCCACCCTTAAGAGCCACAACAGGTTTGGATGCAGCCATAGCCTCGACATAAACTTTCCCGAAAGACTCGTGTTGACTGGTATGCATAACCAGATCAACTGAACAGAACAACTCAACGCTGTCGGCAACAAAGCCAGGGAATGTCACATAATCTTCTATGCCAAGGGCCCGGCACCGAGCCAGCAATAGTTCGAGGTAATCCGCATTTCCTGTGCCGGCAAAGATAAATTCAACATCGTTCATGCTTTGACTAACCCGTTGAACGACCTGCAAGGCGGCTTCATGATTTTTCCAGGGAACTAATGTGGCAGCCATCAATACGCGGAACTTTCTTCGTTCTTCTGATTCTTTCTTTTTCTCACTGCCCTTCTTTGCGTATTCGTCAACCGGAACCCCGTTGGGTATCCACGTAGCTTCCACATTCTTTTTCCTAAATTTCTCCAGTGATGTGCCAGTATTTTCAGAATTGTATATCCAATGATCGCAAAGATTTAATAGGGCTGCATGAGCTCGAATTCCACCAAAAAAAGTAGCATTATTACTCTGATGCTCCCGGCAATGCATTACGGTTTTTATCCCAAGCAACCTTGCGGCTAATAAAGGCTCGACCAGGCGCGACAAATTAAAGTGAATGATCTCCGGGTCCAATCGCCTGAACAGTTGGTGCCATTTCCAGATATTCAGGCATTGAAGTGGAATACTGAGTGCAAGTTTAATCCGATTAACAAGCCCTTTTTCCCACCAACGCCATCCATCCAAACGGACGAAAACTAATTTGCCAGTAATCGAACCCTTTAAGGCCTCGGCCAGCGGTCCATCGGATGGAAGTGCTACCGAATAGTGCACTTGTGACGCGGGCATATAACGGGCGATGTTTACCATGCTGATTTCCGCGCCTCCAAGGCGAAATTCATGATCAACAAACAAAAC
>JBGTCB010000687.1:0-4065 GCA_041748995.1 Saprospiraceae bacterium
TTACATCTAATCTGGGATCGTCATTGGCCTGGAAAAAATCTACTAAAGGCTTGGTCATAAAGTAGTTGGCAGCTTCCGACCCATTTAATTGCGATCCTACAATGTTGGGGAAGTTTGCCGAATGCCTTATCAGGGCGATATCATCATTCGATTCCATCAAACCGCCAGCTACCGCTTTGGTCACATATTCTTTCGATAAAGCGGGATTTACCTTGCTTAGGCGCATGGCAGCTCGTAACATTAGTGAATAACCAAACCGCTTCCACTTAGTAATGTTACCGGCATATAAAATATCGCCGGCTTCGATTCGCGCGTTTGAGCTCAACTCTGCGGTAGCTTGTTCCAGCTCACTCAATATGTGTGAATAGATGGCCTCCTGGGTATCATATGCTGGAGTGCCATTTTTTTCAATAAAACCTAATCCAGCATTAATAAAAGGAATGTCGCCATAAGTGTCTGTAAGTACGATACCAGTAAATGCCCTAACAATCCTTGCCATATTGTAGATATTCGCCCGTTCCGGATTATCCTTGTAATTCGAAATGACGATTACGGTGTTTCGGATAACACTTGCATAATTGTTCTGCCAGGTGAGATTAGAATATGTCAAATTTTCCTGATTGTAGTTACCTCCACCGAGAGAAACACCAAAAGGAGAGATTATTTGCTGTACAATCGCACTTTCAAAAACTAATGTATGTCTATCAAAGTGAGGAGAAGATCTATATAAAGCCTGATTTAGTATTGGCACCGGATCTAAATCATTAATGGCAATTTCGCTTGTATTCAGTTCATCGAAACCTTTGTCGCAGCTTGTGTATATTATACTTAATGAAAGGAAAACAAGCAACGCAGGTATATTTATATTTTTCATCTCTTATAATGTTTATATTAAGAATTAAGACAGCATGTAATTATGCTCAAAACTGTGCTCTCAAATTAAAGCCAAAACTACGCACCATTGGTAGAGCAATATCCTGAGTGCCATTGACTTGATGTACTTGCTCCGGATCCATATTCTCTGTCCATCTTTTTATAGTATACACATTATTAGCTACAGCACTTAGGGTAAGTCCTTGTAGTGATAACAATCTTGCGACGCTGGGAATGCGTGTAAAATCATAGCCGAGTGTAATCTGACGGAGTTTCCAGAACCCGGCATTGTACACAAAGTCTTCACGAATGCGTGCATCCGCTTCGTAAAAAGTCTGCACATCTACCTGCACCTGATTGGGTGTGCCCTCAGGGGTAACACCGTCGCCGATCACAAAGCCCTGTTCGCGTCCTATCAGGCTTTTCTTATGCTTTCCATGACGCACGTAGTCAAATTCAGCGGAGGAGATAAGGTCATGTCCTAACTTAAAGTCTACCAGGAAAGATGCGGTGAAGCCCTTATAATTAAACATGTTGGTAATTCCTCCCACCCATTTCGGGATAGCACTACCTAAGGCAATAGGTTCGGCGGTATTTAGTGGCAGCCCGTTATTGGCATTGAATATTCTCCGACCCTGATCGTCACGCAGATAACCTCGTTCATAAATTTGCCCTAAGGGTTGGCCGACAACCTGTCGTATTGTTCCACCAATCGAAATATCTGCATCATCCAATCCTAATTTTAATACCTCAGAGGTGTTATAAGCCCCGTTCAAGGTAACATCCCAGGAGAAGGCATCACCCCTTATTGGGGCAAAGTTTAGGAGCATCTCAACACCTCTGTTCACACTTTCACCTACATTAATTAACTGTGAAGTATATCCCGAAGTATTCGAAATGGCCGCCTGTAATATTTGATCAATACTAAGTTTGTTGTAATAGGCAAAATCCAGGGTAATTAGGCTAAACAATTGCACATTGAATCCGAACTCATATTCTTTTACCCGCATGGGGCGCAAATTTGGGTTTGGAACCACATTTGAATTCACTGTCCCCAAGGGTTGTACGGAAGTCGGACCCTGGAATAAGTTGCTATTAATATTGAAGCCTAACGTTTGTGAAAAGGGATCTACATCCGTGTCACTTCCCACCTCAGCATAGGCGGCCCTGATCTTTCCAAAGTTTAGCCAATCAGGAAGCCCGGCGATAGCCTGTGAGAATACAAAACTACCGGATACGGAAGGATACAATACACTTCTTTCTTCGGGTGAAAGGGTAGAAAACCAGTCATTGCGGGCAGTAACATTTACAAAGAGGTAATCATTGTAAGAAAATTCTACTGCTCCGTACAAAGAATTAACCTTCCGTTCAGAATATTCATAGAGAGGATCTCTGACCCGGGTGTTGGCCACCGTATATAACCCTGGCACAATAAAATCTTGTCCGCGTATGCTATTGCGATCAGAACGGCGATACATGGCATTTCCTCCAAAAGTCACATTAATCCCGAACTGGTCATTGATTTGCCTGTCTGCCCCAATCAAAAAATCAGAGTTAATTTCCCTGAACGTACGCCCATCCTGAGTGACGGCACCATTCACAAAACCCGGAGGCGCTGGTGCAATGCCTGCCATCAAAGATGGAAAATTTAATATCTGATCTTGTGAGTGAAAATCCTGTCCTACTCTACCCTGGATATAAAGCCAATCGGTAAATTTATAGCGCATGGTCATATTACCGTACACCCGGTCACGGTCTACATCGTTGAAATGATCATTGACAGCAAGATAAGGATTGGTCCGGTTTCTAAATCTTGAATAGATGATTTCCCTTCCTTCTGCATCCCTTTGGTATTTTTCCAGAAGATATAAAGGCATGGTATTGGCTAACGTATAGATGGTTTTTGTCGTAGTCATATCCTGCGCGACGATCTGAGGTGGGTTTTCATGTATTTCCCGGCTATAATTAATGTTTCCCGAAACACTAAATTTTGCAGTAATATCCTGGGTGAACCCAAGACTGAGATTATATCTTTTAAAGCCTGATTTTGGAGTGATGCCATCATTATTTAGTTGTGATAAGGAAAGATTGAAACCACCACTTTCCCCACCACCGGCAATAGAAAGGGTATTGGTAAAAGTAGATCCGCCATCATAAAAATCAGTGATTTGATTTTTCTGTGGCACATAAGGCACCACTTCACCATCAAATAAAGTCTGGGTCATACCGGGTTCGATTTTTTCTCCGAAGCTCCAGACCCCTGAATCGGGGAATGCACTGGTCGGTCGTTTACCGCGTTCACCCTGACCGTATTCATACTGAAAATCAGTATCATCGACAGCGCGATCAAAAGTAAGGTTCGTATTAAAAGTTATCCCTATGCCTTTCTTTTTGCCATTGTTTTTTGTGGTGATCATGATCACTCCATCTTTGGCTCGCGAACCATAGAGGGCAGCGGCAGCTCCTCCCTTCAAAACAGTCATGGACTCAATAATATCTGGATTGATACTAAGAAGACCGTCTCCCGCATCTGAATTGTTGGCACCCTGCGTGCCGCCATACTGCCGGTCATTACTAATTGGAACACCATCAACGACAATTAGTGGTTGGTTATCGCCCGCAAAGGCAGATTGTCCGCGAATGCTTATCCTACTCGAGCCACCTGCCCCGGTAGCCATACCGGATATATTCACTCCGGAAACTTTGCCTTGAAGTGATTGCATGAAGTTTGTCGATCGATTTACTGTGACTTCCTCCGGATCCACTTTTACTGTGGAGAATCCCAAACTTTTAGTAGACTTTTCGATACCCAAGGCAGTGATGACTACCTCACCTAGCTGTGTCACATTTTCTTCCAGGGTAACATCAACACTGGTTCTTCCTTCGATTTGAACTTCAATGGTGTTAAAGCCAGTGTAGGTGAACACCAGCGTTGTGGCATCATCCGGCATAGTTACAGAATATGTGCCATCGAAGTCTGATGCAGTTCCGATGCTGGTGCCTTTCACCAGTATATTCACACCTACTAGTGGATCGCCCTCCCGGGAGGTAACGGTACCGGAAATGGTTTTTTCTTCCAGGCCAGTCAATATTTCCCCTGGGCCCGTCGCCGCTGGGAGCCAACCGACAAGAACAATCTGTAAGAGAAAAACGCAGTAGATGGCTTTGCTCAAGCCATTGAAATGATGAAGT
>JBGTCB010000688.1:0-3118 GCA_041748995.1 Saprospiraceae bacterium
AGGATCAGCTAGTACTGGTCTAAAAGCCGGGAATCAAAGTCGCGTTAAGGGTTCCAGTGAAAAATCCCGGTTAATTTTCATTGATATTCTCTGATCATACGTCCTGCCAGTGGCTGTATAGGGCGAGCATTGTTATGTAGAACATCTTTGAACTTTTGAATCTGTGCCGAAGAAGCCTGAATAGGAGTCTTCATAACAATCCAGGTGATCATTTCTGTACAAGGGGGAGTAGTCAGTGAGCCAGGGTATGTATAGTAGCCGGGATCACCGGGCAATAGTTGCTGACTATTGATCGTGTCTGTAGAGATATAATGTTGATCTAATGTCGCAGGTAACTGATCAGCGAAAAGTTGCAAAGATGTATTTTCAATTCCCTCTTCCAGGAGTACACCAACCACGACATGGTTTCCGGTCGCCTCGTTTCTATGGACCAGATGCATTTCAAGGGGAAATGACTTGCCCGCGATCGTGTGTTCTGAGGTGAAATGAAAGTGAAACTGCAACAACGAATACGGTACCCCATTGAATTGTAAGGTACTTCCAGCCGGGTAGTCCATCTGCAGCGAATGCCCTGTATTGTGCATATTAATCGATGCATTTTGGTATTGCGGAGCCAGCGCTGTGAGGGATTGGTCAATAACCGCCCCCCGGATGCCTATCGGTGACTGAGTCGTACCGCTGCATGTCATAAAGCAGGTTCCCCAGTGGGCAGGATCTTCCTCATCCTCATAGCCCCACTCAAAGACTTCGCAATGATGGTTGTCGTCCTTGCGACATGAGGAGGTGATGAGGCATGCTGAGAGGAAAAGCACCAAAGAAAGTTTTTGCATAAGACCTGGAAATTGATGCTTGTTCATTACGTAAGATAGTGTTTTTGTTGGTCGAAACCTATACCTTGATGTATTTCCTATGAATTTTACATTTAGGAGCAAAAAAGACTGCCTTAGCAGCTTTTGTTAATGTCTTTGGTGTATCCGTTAAAAAGTTGGAGAATTGCTGGATTATAAAATTAATTAGTATTTCGAAAATACCTTCGAGGTCTATCGTGCTAGAAAGGTAATCATCCCTTAATATATTTTTAAGGATGAAGCAGATTCTACCTCCGAAAGACCTCGAAGGTGTTTTATTACTTCCAACTATTTCTACTTATCAAAATCCTCTACCAGCAATTCTCCAACTTCGAGGATCAATGTCTATATTGATTACTCACTTCGCAAAGACCCGGAAGGATTGGCCAGGGCTGCTCTGACGGTATGAAAGCTGGAAGTCAATAGCGCAATAAGCAGGGTGAGTATTCCACCGGTGAGGAACATCCAGACCGTCAATTCAATATGGTAGGTAAAATTCCGTAGCCAGAGCCCCATCAAATAATAGGTCAGGGGTGCGGCTATCATAAATGCCAAAGCAATCAGCAGGACAAACTCCTTTGAAAAGAAAGTAATAATTTGCATCACGGTAGCACCCAGCACTTTTCTGATACCGACTTCTTTTGTTTTCTGCAAAGTGAGAAATGACATCAGTCCAAATATACCCAGACACCCGATGATCATGACCAGGAAGGCAAAAATCGTAAATCCTTTAAAAATAAGGTGTTCCAGCATATATTCCTTTTCAATGGATTCATCAAGAAACCGATGGTGATACACCGACGAACTAAAAGTCGTTTTCCATATCTCTTCAATGGAGCTAAGCGGTGGAGGATTTTCAGCTGCTACTTTAATGAAAGCCTGATCATTAAAGTAGACCCAGTTAACGATGATGCAAGGGGTGATCTCTCTCTGGAGGGAATTATTGTGGTAATCTTTGACCACTCCAACAATCGTCGCCTCACCCTCATTGATCAGGAGTTTTTTACCTATGGCTTCTTCAGCAGCCCATCCGAAAGATTTTAGCAACCTTTCATTCACAACGAACTCATCAAATGCTTCTTTATTTTCCGTTAAATTTCTTCCGGCCACTAATTCCAGATCATAAAAATCCAGGTAGTATCGATCACCAATTTTCATTCGCGCTTCCTGTCCCTCTTCAATTGTTTGTGATGGTAATCGAAAAGTGGTTCCTAAAGCCAATCCGTCAACTGCCATGGGAGGACCGGAACCAAATGCCACTGCTTTAATGTCCTTGTTTTCTAAAAGTGAATTTCGATAGGTATTTAATTTATTATGTTCAGGTGCTGGAGTCATTACTATATCACTGGTAGTAAATCCCAATTCCGTATTCCTGAATAAATTCATTTGGGTTGCTACTACAATAGCAGCTATGACAAAAAGTTGAACGAGGACAAATTGGAATACCGTCAGACCTTTACGTAAGGAAATGCCCCGAAGCTTAGTCAATAAGATATCTTTTTTAAGAATTTGAATCGGTTTGAAAGAAGTAAGCACTACTGCCGGATAAATAGTAGCCAATAAAATCGTCCCTGCTCCAATTAATAAAACCAATCGGAAATCATCCGGTTGAAACGACATTTGCAAATTAATGATCGATAATAAACTATTTAACCGCTCAATTAACCCATACGTTAAACCGATTGAAAAAATCAAAGATAACAGCACAACGAGCGTATTTTCGATTACAAATTGCTTGATCAAATCCAGGCGGGTGCTACCAACTACTTTTCGAACCCCAACTTCTTTTAAACGGGTACTGGATTTTGCCGTTATCAGATTGATGAAATTGACAATAGCAATCAGCAGGATAAACAGGGCTACAAACACGGCCACCCTGAGCAATTTTTCCGGCATCACATAACCGCCGGGACTGCTGCCATACAATGTTTCATTATGAATGTCAGGAAGAGGTTGCAGAAAGTAGGAGATGCGGGTATCATCTTCCGGTTTGAGGTATTTTTTCTTCCAGGAAGAAATCTTTGATTCCAGATTTGCCTGGATTCCGGATTCTTTTAATACCACGAAAGTTGTTCCCTGGTAATTCCCTGACCAATTACCCGAAAAGTAGGAATTATGTTTTTTGAAAAATTCGTATGAGATGATCATATGGTAACGCAGGTTTGTATTTCCCGGCGCATCTTTCACGACACCAGTGATCATAAGCAGTTCCTCTTTAAGCATGATCGTTCTACCGGTTACATCCTGATCGGGTCCAAAATATTTATTGA
>JBGTCB010000689.1:0-5454 GCA_041748995.1 Saprospiraceae bacterium
TAGTACCCCCTTTGAACGTTATGACATTGGCACCTTCAAAAAGGAGATCGTAATCAACGATGCCAACGAGGTACGAGTAGAGCGAAACGGACGCGAAGTCATCGTGCCAATCGATGAAAAGTTTGTAGGCAAATTGTCCAGTTATGAATTTAAAGATGCTTTTCTCTTTATACCCCGTACCCCGACAGTTATAAAGAATATTGCAAAGGACTCTCCTGCAGAGAAAGCCGGACTGCAAGCGGAAGACCAACTGATATCGATCAACGATAAGGAAACCCCTTTCTATGATCAGTTTTATAAAGTTGCCCAGGAAAATAAAGGATCTCAACTAGCGATTCGATATATCCGGGACAACCGGGAAGGTGAAGTGCGATTGCAGTCCAACGAAAATGGCCGCATAGGTTTTGAAGCAAAACACTATCTGGATATTTTTGAAACGGAGCGTCAGGATTACACTGTTGCTCAGGCCATACCAGCTGGTTTTGCTAAAGGTTATGATTTCCTGTCTTCTCAGATAATAGCCTTCGGTAAGATGTTCCGGGGAAAGATCAAAGCTACGGAGAGTCTCGGTGGTTTTGGTACGATCAGTAATCTGTTTCCTAAAGTCTGGAGTTGGGAGGTATTCTGGCATGTCACTGCGGTTTTATCACTGATACTCGGCTTTATGAATTTGCTTCCCATTCCTGCCCTGGATGGTGGTCATGTAATGTTTCTCATGTATGAAGTGGTCACCGGCCGGAAAGTGAGTGACAAGTTTATGGAGTATGCCACCATTATCGGTTTTGCTTTTGTAATCGGGTTGGTACTTTTTGCCAATGGATTGGATGTCTTTCGTTGGCTAAATTCTAAATAGTGAATTATTTTGAATTTTATGATCTCCCGATCTCCTTTCTAACGGATCAGGAGCAACTGAAAAAAAAATTCTACGAACATAGCCGTTCGTATCATCCGGATTTCCACACCCTTGCTTCGGACAAGCACCAGGCAACAGTGCTCGAGAAGTCTACGATAAACAATCAGGCTTACCGGGTATTGTCCGATTTTGATCAGCGAATGAAGTATATCCTCGATCTCTTCGGCAAGCTAAAAGAAGAAGGTGAAAACAAAGTACCCGACGATTTCCTGATGGAAATGATGGAGCTTAATGAGGGGGTGATGGAGCTGGAAATGGAGCCCTCCCCGCTAAAGAAAGAGGATCTCATTCGACAAATCCAGCATATAAGTCAGGCCTCTCTAGACGAAATTAAACCGCTACTGGCCAGAGAACGCGTTGACGAATTGGAGGAAGCTGAGTGGTCACTCATATCAGCCTACTACTTAAAAAACCGCTATCTCCTACGACTGCGGGAAAACATCCAAAATATCAGCGAAAATCTGTAGTCAATCTCTCCAATAAGAAAGCCTCCTGGTGTAGTGTCCCATAAGTATGTTTACAGACAAAACCGAGCATAGCCATAGCTACGTGAGGCTTTTGATGATGATAAGATGGTGAAAAAGACCTGCTTATGGTGAATAGATATTTATGAGACAATACACTAGCTTTCCTTTGCTTTCTTATTTACAGATGGTGGCGAATGCATGACAAACCGATGTTCATCGATCAGTTGCAGCAAATCGAAGGAGCTAATGATACCTACCACCGCTCCCTCATGCGTGACCACGAGATGGTGAATTTTGTTTTTACGCATCACTCTGGCGGCTATAGAAATATCATTATAGGCGGGTACCTGGTAAACGTGGGGTTGCAGGATAGAACTAACCGGTGTACTTCCTTTCAAACCCCTCCTCAAATCATTGGAGGTAATGATTCCAATGGCTTCATTTTCTCCATTGACTATTGGCACGGCGCTAATATCATTGCGTTGCATGATCTTTCGGATGTGATCGATCGTATGATGAGGTTGAGAGGTAATTACCCTGGTAACCATTATATCAGCAATTTTAACATTCATGACAGAATCGGATTATTTAAAATAAATTATTCCTTATGCATCCAAAATCCAGCTATTTTGTCAAGATTGAAGTGACGGATATCAGCAGTGGAACTGATATCTTCCCCGGGACAAGGAGTGATTTGGGGGATGACCGGAAAGCGTCATACAGACAGATAACGGAAGTTTTTGAGTCGGTATCCCGGCTATTCTGAGGGATTTTCGAAATTATGGAAAAAATGAGATGAGGACCTATTGGTTTAGGCAAATTGTACTACTTTTGGCCCAGTTGGAAATTACGCCGAAGTGGCGGAATTGGTAGACGCGCTGGATTCAAAATCCAGTTCTCGCAAGGGAGTGTGGGTTCGATTCCCACCTTCGGTACAACCAAACACTAGTTAAACCCTTATAAGTCACAGATTTATAGGGGTTTTTCTTTTTTTAGAGATAGGAAAGTGTACAAACCCAATAAATGGATTCTTTCAATCAGGTTTATCCCATATGACATGATTCAATCGATTTATCTAACTCATCTCCATGAATTAATAGTTCCATAAATGATTCTTTTCAATCAGGTTTATTGATTCCCGGATTTCAGATGACAATCTTTATGCTCTCATCCTTGACTTCTACCCTATAAACTTCAATCGAACAATTTGTACCAGGACGAGGTCAAAAAGAATGATCTCGTGACAATGACTTTAGACAGTTATTCTCACCAATCAAGTACTATGAAAAAAATTGAATCACAGGAAAGTTTCGTATTAGAGTACAATGCTTTAATAGATAAAATCAATCAAAGCATTTCAGATCTGGCCCAATACCAACGGAGTACAATAGGTAGCCCCACCATACCGCTTACTGAAAAACTGAATCGTCTGAAAATACATGGCAAGAAGCTGGAACATATGTTGCAGGAACTTGAACATGCAGATGATGACGAGTGGAACAGTCAACGCCAAAGAGCTCAACAGCTTTACGAAGAAGCTCAGATAGAATGGATGAAAGCCAGTGAAGAATTGAAAGATGCCTAACATGGACCTTTGAGTTTACATTGTGAGTAGCTAGCACATGGGATCAAACTGGGATCGCTTTTTAGATGGGGATGGACCTCTCCAGGAGGAAGTCAACGTCTACAAATAAAAAGCCACCCAAGAACTGTATCCTGGGCAGCTCAAACACAAAATCCGTAAGAAAATTTTTAGACCGATTTCTCTATCTGCATTTCGGGATGCTTATTCTCTTAGACAGTAGCAGTTAGGAATATGTTCGATCCCATATCGAAGAGTAATTTGGTAAATATGATCTAAGTTGTAAAATTATTGTGCAAGAAAATTGATAAGAAAGGAAGAAAAGTCATAAGACCAAAATTCATCAAGATTCTTGAACCCCATTCTCCGGATCATAAAATCCTGTCATTCAGCAATTAAACTCCGAAAATGCATCGTATTTGCCAGTCAATTTTGAATATCTTCGGAGATGCCGATAATCCGTAGGGAAGTCTCCGTAATGCATACTAAACATTCATGAATTCCCAAGATACCTGAAGTTCCGGATCAATTCCATCCATAAAACTTGTCAATAGTCTGCTGTCGGATTACATTTGAAAAAGATTCAATTCCAATTTTCATAATCCGACACAAAAATACTCAATGAAAGTAGCCGTCGCCCAGATAGACTGTATACCGGGAGATACCTTAAGCAACCTGCAAAAGGTGAAGTCAATCATTGAAAAGGTAAAAATACAGGGAGCCGACCTGGTAGTCTTTCCTGAGTTGGCTGATACGGGCTATGTCATGGACTTAATCAGGACTGGTACGACTTCTCAGACAGATGACGTCGTCAATCACCTGTCCACTTCGGCCAAAGCGCAAGCTTTATGGGTAGTAGCCGGAATCGCTGAGAAGGATGGGGAAGATCTTTATAATACAGCCATCGTAATCAATCCTGATGGAGTGGTAGAGAGCCGGTACCGTAAAATTCATCTCTACTATCCTTCAGGAGAAGGAATCTTTAATCCGGGAGATGAGCTGGTCACTTTAGCAATCGAAGATTTTCGGATGGGATTAATGATTTGTTATGATGTACGATTCCCCGAACTCGCAAGAAGCCTTGCACTGCAGGGTGCTGACCTTTTGATTGTTCCTACCGCCTGGCCTTTCCCCCGGGTAGAACATTGGAAGGTATTGACCCGGGCCCGGGCCATAGAAAACCAATGCTATCTGATAGGTGCTAACCGTGTGGGGATCGACAGTTCTGCCATTTTTTGTGGAAACAGCCGCATCATTGATCCCCACGGAATTGTAGTCAGCTCCGCTTCGGAAGATCAGGAAGAAGTGATCTATGCTGAAATACATCGGGAGACGATCGACTTCATTCGAAACCGGATGCCAGTATTCGAACACAGGAGACCGGAAGTTTATCGTCTCTAGGAGCTCAAATCAAACACCCATACAATCGAAAGAGCCTTAGTATCACGATAATCTCTAACGATAGTGCATGAAATATTGAGAAGTCAGGACGACTTATTCCAAGGTCCTAAATCTGATAGGGATTGTAACAGTCGTCGTCACAGGTTCGCCATTTTCCAGGGCAGGAACCCATCTATCGGGTAAAGCCGCCACTACAGAATAAGCTGCGGTCTGACAATCTCCACAGTCATTTTCCCCGGATTGCACCTGAATATCTTCTACTGCACCATCTTTAGTGATTTGAAGAGACACAATCTCTATACCGTCATATCCGGTTGTCGTTGCCTCCTCTGGAAGTTCTAAATTTTCCTGCACAAACTGGGTTATCTTGTCACTTGAGCATCTAACGGGATATTCTGCAGTCAAACACTCTTTACCGTACAAAGGCGGCCGGTTTTCTTCAATGTCTGCCTGGGAACTCTGAACCACTATTTGAATAGGAGCCATATCTTGTTTAGTTACATCCAATTTGGATTTCTCGTCAGATATACTATCTGCCGTTACAACCGGAACTACCAGTCCCTCGGGTCTGATAATATAAGTATACGCTCCGGGATCAGGTTTCACATCCACATTATCCTGCTTCACTTTGAGACTCATCAATGAATCTGTTGGAGTATCAAGATTGGCGTTTTCTCTATGATTATCCTTACCCTCACATCCTATGAAAAAAGTGAATGTGAGAAAAATCAAGGCATTAAAAAAGAGAGTTAAGCGCTTTTTTTTGTAAAAAATCATATTCTGTTTTATTATTTAATTCAGTAATTAGTTGAACTGGTTTATTCTTTTAGAAATCATGATCAGCTAAATCAATAGGAGATTATTTCTCTTTGCCAAATCTCTATACAGGGAGTATGAGGGGGTTATATAGAAACACAACTTGCACTGATTTTTTCAGATCTTTTTTCTGTAAAAAGATCGCAGCCGTTCTCGTGGCCCTATAAAAGGCAGAAACGCAGGCAGAGCCATAGTTCTGACGCAGCTACGAATTTACGGCTGCAGCATCAATCTGAGTATTTCAACTGCTCTCCTGGCCAAGTATACTGAAGGCT
>JBGTCB010000690.1:0-9499 GCA_041748995.1 Saprospiraceae bacterium
TTTTTAAACTCAATTGTTTGTATTCTTCTGATAAAAATAAACCACAATAGATTGATTAAAACCAATGTTGTTAAAGTATGAATACCAGATACATAATAAACCTTCTGCTTGTTTTGAGCCTTCCAGGTATATGCTTCTTTCCCCTGCATGCTCAGGAAAGGTTTGATGAATGGATTTCCGGAGATCAATTTCTAATTTCCCGAATGGTTAGTACGAAAGAAAAGTCCTTTCTGATAACCTTACCTGGAGGACAAGCTAAGGAATGGACGAAGGAAAGAAATAAGCAATCCCAATTTCAAAGTTCACTATCACTCGGTGATGGAAGAATCATTTCTGTACGGGATAACGATTTAATTATTCAGAAAGCAGACGGAACGATAGAACAACTGACTTCCGATGAAGCAGAGGAGAAAAATCCCAGGTTATCGGCAGACAAGTCCAGCATAGCTTATACAAAAGACAATGATTTATATGTCTTTGATTTAAGTAATCGAGAGGAGAAAAGATTAACCCATGATGGATCTGAATCCGTCTACAATGGCTGGGCTTCATGGGTTTATTACGAGGAGATATTGGGGCGATCAAGCCGGTTTGCTGCTTTCTGGTGGAGTCCTGATAGTAAAAAGATTGCTTTTCTTCATTTTGATGATCATCCGGTACCAACCTTCCCTCTTTTCAGGTCAGAGGGTCAACATGGGAATCTCGAAATCGCAAGGTATCCCAAGGCAGGTGATTCGAACCCCCTGGTCCAGTTTGCCGTGGCCGAGGTCAATACGGGAAAGATCGTATGGATCGAAGAAGACCGGGATAAAGATCAATATTCAGCCCTTCCGTTCTGGACTCCCGACAGCAAATATTTGCTAATCCAGGAAGTGAATCGTGGACAGGATACCCTACATATTGTCCGGACCGATCCTATGGATGGACGTCGTAAAGTTATATATGAAGAAACACACCCGACCTGGGTGGAGTTTTTTGAAGAAATGCATTTTATTGGCAACGACGAATTTATCATCCTTAGTGATCGGGAAGGGTGGCACAATCTTTACCGATATGATATCGACGGCAATCTAATAGCTAATCTCACCCCGGTTTCATGGAGGGTTACCGATGTGGAAAGAATTGACTTACAAAAAAATCACATATATTTTTATGGCACAGGCCCGGTAAATACAGACCGGCATTTTTTTAGAGCTGCTTTATCCGGTTCCGATCTCCAACAGATTACTACTTTACCAGGGTGGCATCAGGTAAAACCTTCAACCGATTTTACATATTTTCTGGATGAATACTCCTCCCTGGAAAACCCACTTAGGAGTCAGGTGATTGATCAGGAGGGTAAGGTCATTTACAGACTGGAAGCAGAAGTTGAGAATCCAAATAGATGGTCGGGAGTGACAGTGGAACCTTTGACTATTGACACAGAAGACGGATTTAAATTACCTGGCTATTGGGTTTTGCCCAAAGGTTTTGATAAGCAAAAAAAGTACCCCGTTGTGTTTACAGTTTATGGCGGGCCGGATGCGGGGAATGTTCGAAATAGTTTTCAAAATTATTCGGGCGACTTTTATGTTAATCACGATATAATCCGAATTGCTATGGATCACCGGGGCAGTGGAAAATTCGGTAAAAAAGGTATGGATTTCATGCATCGGAATTTGGGAAAGTGGGAAGTGGATGATTTGATTGCCACCGTTAAATGGTTGCGAACATTTGCATTTATTGATTCTACGCGAATTGGTATCACTGGTGGAAGCTATGGTGGATATGTCACTTGCATGGCGATGACCTATGGATCAGAATATTTCACTCATGGTATTTCATTGTTTCCTGTTACCGATTGGCATCTTTATGATAATGTTTATACGGAAAGATATATGGATACACCCACTGAAAATCCCGATGGATATAAGTTTGGTTCGGCCATTGAACAGGCACATAAGTTAAAGGGTAAATTTTTGATAGTTCATGGGGTTATGGATGACAATGTGCATATGCAGAATACGCTGCAATTCATCAGTAGACTGCAGGATTTAGGAAAGGATTTTGATATGATGATCTATCCGGGAGAGCGGCATGGCTGGGGAGGCCCTAAGAAAACTCATTTAAATACACTTGTCAATAATTTCTGGAAGGATCATTTAATTAGTACCGGTACGAAATGGCCGATGGAACCTTGATTGCATTAACTCGCCAGGATAAAACCACTCCAATAGCGAGCGTCATACTTTTTCTTCAGTCTTAATTGAGTTTTTGTAAAGGCCTGATCAATCGAACCGGATTTCAGCAGATTCTTGTAAAATAATTGCAGGAATACCATACGGTTTTTTTCGGGAAGAGGCCATAAAGAATAAATGATATTTTTAGCACCGGCTATATGAAATGCATTTCTTAAGTGGGCGAGAGAAGAGCCCCGGCTTTCGGCATCCGGAGATAATAAAGGCATGACTATCAAATCGGTTCCGTTTAAATCCAGGCCATAAATTTCCTGCGTAGTTAAGAGACCGTCATCCTGAATCTGTTTATTAAGTGTATCACTGTTCCAACTGCTCTGCGCTCCGGAGAGAACTAACCCGGCATTACTGATATAATTCTTATTTGTATTTGTGAGGGTCGTATCTGCAGAATCAATAAAAAATCCTGGTAAAGATAAGTGAATCAATTGTACACGATTTTCCTGAAGCTGCTGGTGCATATTAATTTTATTAGCTGCTTTACCGGTTTTTGTTACGACATTTCTTTTCTTCTTTGAAAATTGGGTAGTAAGAGTATTTATTTCGCCTATGGATCCCGATGCGTTGCTCAATGAGTACTTATTGCGAAAAGTGGACGAAGCAATATCTACCGGATTAATTCTCAGCATTAAATGAGAGATATTTTGCAGGGATGCAGTGTCAGTTGAATAAGGATCAGGAGCACCTACCAGTAAAACCTGATCTGATGTTGTACGTGTTTCCGAAGTGCTTAATGTATTGAGATTTGAAGCAATATGTACTTTATACATATCGATTAGTAGTTTTCCCGAAGAGGTCGGGAATGCATAGAAGGATACCTTATTTAAGTATCCATCGGGTGATATAAAAAGTCTTTCTTTATCAGTTAATGATGGTTCCAGTGGTCTCCAGATTTGATCAAAATAAGTCGATTGATTGGAGAGTTGATCCGTTTCGAGCACATTTTTATTTAATTGAATTTTAACCACAGTGGTTCCGGAGGATCTGCCGGGGGTTAGGAAAACCAGGTAAGTACCGTTGCTGGAGTAGGTTTGACTCAATGTATCATAAGACAGGATTTCGTTAAAGTCAATGATAAGGTCATCCGGGTCAATTTTTGTTCTTATTCTTTTGATATCACCAACTGGTTTTTCAAATCCCAATAATGGTGATTTAAATGCCGGGTTCATTTCTTTTTGTAACTGCCCGAATTGTACCATTAATTCAGATAATACGAGATCAGATTCCTTCTGCTCAGCAACGGTTAGGGACTGTGCATTAATTATCTTTTGTCTAAGAGTTTGCCATGTGCTGTAGTGTCGTCGAAGGTTTTCATCCGGGTTGGCAAAATGAGTAGACAATGATGCAAGATCTGGTCCCGGATCAGATCCTTTCCAATTAATAAATACATTTTGGAGGTCTTCGACAGACTCAGGAAGGTGTTGCTGATGCTTTAAAGTAAACGAGGAAAAGCGGCTCAATAACTCCTGAAAATCTCGCAGTAGTTCACTTCGATCGCTGAGAGAAAAAAGAGGTAAGATGGTTTGTTTACAATAAATAGCAAAGTCGCTGGCAATCTTGTATTTTTCAAGAGATGCTTTTGGGTCGATATCCTGATAAAAAACTGCCAGTTCTTTAGCGGCATCGTATACCCGAAAATGGTTCTTGCCAAATAATTGAATAAGTTTGGTAAAAGCGGTTTCCAGATTTTCTTTAGCCAGATCAGTTTCACCAATTTTAGCATAGGTCTTACCCAGATTTAATAGAGAATAAGCAAATTCCTGGTGATTTGGTCCCCAGACAAATTCCGATATATCCTTGACGATAATTCGTTCATTAAGAGCTTGCTGATACGCACCCATTTCAAAGTATATAATACCTAAATTCTCCCGAAGGGTGGCCTCCGACCAATTTTTCTCACCATATAGGTTGATTGAATGTTGCAGAGCATCCTTATAGTAGCCTTCCGATTCCGTATATTTTTTTTGTTTTCTCAGCACATTTCCGACATTGATTTGAGATTGGATATAAAGAGGATCTGTTCTTTCCACTCTCAGAGCAAATAAGACGTTAGCCCGGTCATAGTAGGCATAGGCTGTCTCCAGGTCGCCTAACTCCTCGTAGTAAATTCCCATTTCATCCAGAAGAGTGGGATAGATTTTTTGATTTTTATAGCTGGAATTATTTTCAAAAAATTCTAATATCTCCTGATAGGTGGTTTCAATGGCTGAGTATCGACCCAGACTCTTAAGTACGTTGATGGCGTTCGAGCCGTAATACACCCGGTTTAAATGATCAGCAGGCAGATATCTTTTTGCCAGGTCATACGCTTGCAAGATTAGGTTGGAGGCCCGGCGTGTCTCTCCCTGTCCCAGATAGACATTACCAACAGCCAGCAAAGCCTGAAAGTATTCATCGGATTGGTTGGTGAAATTCACCTGGGCATGACGCAGCGCTTTGCGGCCATAGATCTGGGCCTGGTCATAGAATTCAAATTTTGTCGAGATTTCCATTGCCTGAATCAGAACACTATGATACAGCTCCTTTTGATCTGTCAGATCTTTTTCGATTTCAGCTAAAGCCTCATCAACAGTGGCTATATATTGATCGGCATGTTCCTGCTGAGCTTGCAGATCAGCCAGATTGAGTAAGGCATCCAGGTATCGATCTGAGGAGGGCTGGTCGAGAGATTGAAACAGATCAATGGACTCCTTAAGATATTTTTCGGCGTCTTCCAGATTCTGATCTGTAATATGTCTTACTCCCTGCCACATACTAAAAACGGCAAGAGCTTCTGTGTTTACCTCGGGTTTGAGTTTTTCTGCTTCATAGGCATCTTCTATCATGACACCAACTACCTGATAGGCTCTTCCGTGGTAGAGGGTCGCTATCATACTATCCTTTTGCTGCCACCCAGCCTCATCAAAGGTTTGTCGATCTTGTGCAGACACAAGGTGGTGCAGGCTAAACAGAAGGATAAGAGCATAGAATATTCCGGATGGATTGACCATTTAATAATTTTTTAAAATATGACACAAAACTAAAAAACGTAGTAATTGTGATAAACGATTCTCATGGTGTAAAATCGGATCGTCCTTGCAACATAATGCACTGCCAAAATTTATTGGGTACCTCTAAAAACCCCGTTCAATTGTCAACCGCCTCCTAGACTCCCTCGCGATGCCTCGTCTGGCTTGGCTCTTTTTGAATTTGCTTAATTTCTGAGGTTTTTAGAGGTACCCCTTGGTCCATATCGACGCTTTCGAGCTGAAATTCACGTCGAATCTGATAAGGGCGCTTTTGCTGAGATTCGTAATAGGTGCGCATTTGCAGTTCTACAATAATGCCAAAAGTGATGAGTTGAATGCCGGTGAAAACAAAGAGAATACCTACAAGCATCAGAGGTTTACCCCAAATATCCTGGCCCTGGAATTTTAAAAAAAGCATATATAAGTTTATCAGGAATCCAACGAGTAAAATAATTACTCCCAGATTTCCAAAAAGGTGCATCGGGCTGCCCAAATATCGCTTAAAAAATACCATTAATACGAGGTCACTCATCACTTTGATGGTTCGACCTATACCGTATTTGGAAATGCCATGGGTACGTTCATGGTGCTGAACTTCCATTTGGGTAATTGTAGCACCTTCCAGGTTAGCCAGGACGGGTATGAAACGATGTAACTCACCGTATATTCCCAAATCTTTAGCAATGTCTTTCTTAAAAAGTTTGAGGGTGCAGCCATAATCTTTGATGGAAACTCCGGAACTTCTCCTGATAATATAGTTTGCAATTTTACTGGGAATGGTTCGGATCAAATCGTCCTTTCGGTTCTTACGGATACCTGCTACGAGATCCCAATCACCTGCCTGACTTAGTTCTAACATAGCGGGGATATCACCGGGATCATTCTGTAAATCACCATCCATGGTGACAATATAAGTGCCATAAGCAGCATCGATACCCGCCATTAGAGCAAGGCTCTGACCGTAATTACGACGAAGTTGTATGATTCGAAGATTCTCATACATCGCAGATTGGAGTTTGGAGAGCGTTTGGTCAGTCGAACCATCGTCTACATAAATTAATTCATAGTCATAATCCTGTAAAGCACCTTTGATTGATTTTATTAGTGGCAAAATATTGTCTTCTTCATTATAAACACAGACAACCACTGATATTTCGATATTCTTCATCTACTTGAGCCTTAGTCCTTTTACCAGATAGACATACTTTTCCTCTCTCCTTACCCGGATTGAATCCACTACCTGCAAACGATCACGCAAGGTAGAATAATTAGCTAAATTCGTCAGTAAATAAGCCTCCTGAGGTAGTTCGTCTGTAGTCGACAATGGACGGCCCCGTTTAGCTGTCAGATAAAATCCGACTTCATAACGGAGCGTATCATGATGATAAATTAGTAAGTCGTGATCAGCCGTAAGATCAGCCACTCTCAAAGCGTCTTCCCGGGTACCTGCTCCGCTTGAGTGCACGCTTCTTGCTGGTAGTACAATCAGCGAAAATCCCAGTCGGGCTGCAATCAGAAAGACACAGAAACCAGATAACCGATAATTATCAACCCGGATCATATAATAAACAGCCATCGCCATTGGCAATGCCGCTATCATCCACTTCCACCATAAACCTTTGATCTCAACCGTATTTTGATGAAAGAACACGATTACTGAACCCAATAAGACGGCACTTGCCAGCGCTATTAACAATATGTCTGCTATTTTTCTAATTCGTGTTGAAATCAATTGATCATATAGGTACAGGCACACTCCAAGATATAAAGGAATGAACATCAAAAGATATCTCGGATACACCTCTGGCGAACTCCAGTAAACCCAGATATTGGCAAGAAAAACCAGAGCGGTATACGTAATAAATGGATTCTTCGACAGAATCTTCCGGACATTCTTATGAAACAGAGTCACAGACAAGACGGACCAGGGCAGAAAATGATAGACCATTTCGAATGGAAAAGTCAGGAACTGAAGAACCGCCTCAGCCAGGCCATGTTTTAAAACCGTACGTTGAGTCGATTCATCCAGGAAGATGGAAAGAAGTTTTTCAATCGGCTGGTTTTGGGAAAATGCTATTAAATAGCTGGCTAGCACCAGGAGAAAAACCATCATACCGGCCAGGTGCTCCAAACTGATCAGTTTTTTCCATGTCCGGTGGTAGATATGCGACACCAAAAGTGTGAGAATCAGGAAAACGATGGCTGGCACCGCTTTTAACATGAAAGCGACTGCTATCAGACCATAGGCTCCAGAGTACAAGGCAAAATACTTTTCCTTCTTTTGAAAATGGTAGAGCCACCAGAAAAAAACAAAAATGATCCAGCTAAAAGCTATGTCAATCAGCCCCAACATGGAATCCCAAAAGAGAATTCGTCCACAGGTGAGAAAAAGGAGGGCATTCAATACGGCAAATCGTTCATCGAGATATTTCCGGTAGACAAAATAAATGGTGAGCGTAAAAAATAGGAGAAAGAGGACAGCCGGTAACCGGGTGGTAAATTCATTTGCAACTCCGGATATCCGGTAACTGGCCAGCAGTACCCAATTCCACAGGGGTGGTTTCTTATAATAATACTCGCCGTAGAGAGTGGGTGAAACATATTCACCTGAATGTTCCATTTCTAAAGCCACTAAACCTCTGATCCCTTCGTCTTCAATGAACGGTACCTTTCCCAGATTTAAAACCAAAACCGGAAGGCTTATAGCAAGCAAAATCAGGAAGAATAACCTATCGGACATCCATTTTTGTCGGACTGTATTCATTGGTATCGTACGAGGTGCTCTGAAGAATGCCGGTAAAGATAAGGCATTGTTTTTAGGAGAGGATAGATCTATTATGTCTGAAAATCTAACAACATAGTACAGGTACCATGGATCTTAGACTCGAAAGTTAAGGTTAAATAAAGATTGTTAATTTGTTGTCGAAACTTCGAACTAGCCACTTAAAGCTCGAAATTAGTGACGCTTTTATTCATTTCAGGATTAAAAAATGCCAGATCGTAAGCATTTCTCAATTGGGTTCTATCTAACAACATTGCTGATTATCTTATTGGTGACTTCCGGGCAGGTATTGAATGCTCAGATAGATACGGAATTTTGGTTTGTAGCGCCAAATGTTACTGAAGGACACGGAGATGCACCGGTGGTACTCCGTTTGACTGCTTTTGAAAGAGATGCCGAAGTCGTTATATCTCAACCGGCTAATTTAGCCTGGCATCCAATTACACTGCAGGTTCCAGCCGGCCAAAGCCGGTCAATCGATTTGACTGTAAGGCTACACCTATTGGAAAATGCACCCTCATTAGTCCCCTTAAATAAGGGACTTTATATACAATCCGACCAACCGGTGACCGCTTACTATGAAGTCAATCATATGTTTAATCCGGATATTTTTGCTCTGAAGGGAAGAAATGCACTAGGCAAGGAGTTTATGATTCCAGCCCAGAATTTATGGTCAAATGCCCCTAATCAAAATCCTCCGGCGAAAACAGCTTTTGATATTGTCGCAACTCAGGATGATACCCGTATAACGATCATTCCGACATCTAATGTGGGAGTTCACCGGTCTGGAATCGCCTTTGAGATCATCTTGCAAAGAGGTCAAACCTATTCGGTTGAAGCCCCCGGTCTAAACCCCACTGAGCAACTGACTGGTAGTAGAGTTTTGGCAGATCAGTTGATCGCTGTTATGTTGAAACACGACAGTAATCTAAATGGTGCCTGTTGGGATCTTGCAGGTGATCAACTGGTGCCACTTGAAGTGTTGGGTCAGGAATACATAGTTGTGAGAGGCTATCTGGAGGGAGGTGACCAGGTTTTTGTGATGGCAACCGAGGATGGAACCAGCGTAAAGATCGATGGAGCGGTCGGAAACTCTTCTTCTGATTTAGTGTTGCGATCGGGCGAGATGCACCGCTTCAATCTTCAGGCACCGGCAGCATATATCCAAAGTTCGGCTCCGGTTTATGTTATGCATGTTACAGGCTTTGGATGTGAAACCGGAATGGCCCTTATCCCAAAACTACAGTGTACAGGATCCAGATCCGTCAGTTTTAACCGGTCAACCGATGAGAATTTTGGTGTAATCTTAATTACAGAAAATGGGAATCAAGATGCTTTTGTAGTAACACCAAACCGGGATCTCAGCGTCGATTTTTTTGATACTGTACCTGGTACCAATGGTAAGTACGTTGCTGCACAAGTAAACCTGACCTCACCGGTAACGGCCAATCAGGCTTTTCAGATTTCAAACTCAA
>JBGTCB010000691.1:0-5506 GCA_041748995.1 Saprospiraceae bacterium
GCATGCTATACATTGCACCGCATCTGGTGGATGATGGTTAAAAATATGCAATTCCTTTCACGGGCAACAACATGGAAGAGCTTGTACAAATTGCGAAAGAGCCGGATTGGACAGGTTACTTTGGCTCCCAAAGATTGGCAACAGCTCATTTCGGAAAACAGGCTTGGGACAGCAATTCTAAAATGTTTACCCAATATGTATTGGACATTTTGGACAACAAACTTAATCCAGACACGGTGCTTCGTTTTAGCGAGTATAGTAAAAGCAGCGCAATAGATGTAAGGCTTGACAGTTTGTCGTTGAAAGAAGAAGAAAGAAGGAAAGAAATACAGCAAACGTGGTTGCGTAGAAAGCGATTAAAATAATAACAGGACGTGCCGCTAATATGGTATTTCTGCAATAGCGGCTGACGAACAAGTGTTGAGCAACAATAATCTAATCATCAATTGTGCTAAATTTAAGCTGACGGAACACGGACTTCCGCTACCGCAGAAATACCCTTCCCGTTGTACACAATGCTCTTTGATGACATAACACTTAAGGGCACCTCTATCTACCCCATTCATGGTAAAAACAATTTTCTTCGAAAATTTATTAGGGTACCTCTAAAAACCTCTGAAATTAGGCAAATTCAAAAAAAACCAAGCGAGACGAGGCATCGCGAGGGAGCCTAGCTGGAGCTAAGTGACCGAGGGATAACGAAGTCTCGCGAAGGTTATTTTTGAATAGCTTATATCAGATAAGCGGTTGACAATTGAATGGGGGTTTTAGGGGTGCCCTTGAACAATATACTGCGCCATATTTCGTTGATCGTCAGTCAAATAGCTATTGCTATCTTCCTTCCTTCCTCCAGCCTTATCTGGCTTGCATCTTTATTAAATTTTTACTCATTCAGAAGTAAATAGAGGTGCCCTTAATGTAAAACAATATGAATTTAAAGAAAATGTTGATTTGGGCTTTTAGGTTAACTTATTGACTGTTCTTTATTTTCCTGTTTGGATTTAAGGGTCAATGGCTATTGGAGACCTTATACCAAAGATCCCTTCAGAACCCGAGCCAAACCACCTACAAAGTTCGAGATCCTTCACTCTCAGATTCGTCGGAACCCGCTCCAACAAATGAATTTAAAGAACTTGTGGTGTTACCAGTTCCAGCATAGGTTCCAAAGAAAGCATTGTTATTAACAGATGTTGTGCTGTATCCTGCAAAACCACAAATAATGAATTAAATTGTCCATAAATATTCGCCACTCCGTTAAGGAATTTTGAATTGACCAAAAAAAATGCCATGAAAACCATGAAGTTGACTAGACTTTTAAAACTTCTGACCCTGACCCTGATATGCAACTTTGCTATGGGTCAACACCGAATCCAGATTGATTCTGTACTCGGTCAATTCAGAGATGCCATCCGGATTACCTATGCCACGGTAGAGGGGGTTCAAGGAGACAATACCGGGAGAAATGGGGTTCATATAGTCAATACCTTATTAGTCAATGAACTTGGTCCATCATACAGATATGCGTATGTAACCTCAGAGGCCATCAGCAAGCCCTGTTGTATTGAGAAAGTTCCGTGCGATGGAAATAATGTCCTTGCGTTGGTCAGCAATATTGGCGAACTTTCATAGAAGTTACACCCCATGGAAAAATGAGCTCTAGGAAAAATAAAAGTGGGTGTTGCCCCAAAAAGGGTAGCATTTTTATATAACTAAAAAGAATCACAATGGACAGAAAAGACTTTTTAAAAACAGGACTAATCCTTGGTGGGGCAACACTTGCTCCAACAGTCTCACCATTTTCCCAAAACCTGACTGACAACAACATAGATAAATTGGTTGATAAGGACGGTAATTTCATTCTTCAACCTTTGGCTTATGCGAATAATCATTTAGAACCATATATGGACGAAGAAACTTTGCATCTGCATTACACCTTCCATCACGGTGGAGCGGTAAATGGAGCAAATAAAGACCTACAGATGATTCAAAAGGCTTTGGACGACAACAACCTTGAAACAGTTGATTTTTGGACAAAGAAATTGGCTTTCCACCTCTCATCTCACATTCTTCACTCCATATTTTGGACAAACCTGATCAATAAAAAAACGGACCCTAAAGACGATTTATTGAAACGCATTGAGAAAGATTTCGGCAGCTACGACAAATTGAAAATGTATCTCGCAAAAACTGCCAAAGACGTTGACGGAAACGGTTGGGGAATTTTAGGATATCAGCCTTACACCGACAAGCTGACCATTTTGCAATGTGAGAATCACGAAAAATTAACCCAATGGGGAGTTATTCCTTTGCTTGTGATTGACGTCTGGGAACATTCTTACTACCTCAAATACAAAAACAAACGGGGTGACTTTGTCGACAATTTGTTTAACATTATCAATTGGGACAATGCAGCAGACAGATTGGAGAACTCCCTAAAACTTACAAAATAGAAGCAAGAAGGAATGAATTAAAGATAACGTTAATCATGGTTTGGACGGTACGTTTGAGAGAGAAGAAGAAAGGGTATGCAAGATATGACTGATTTCAGAGGGGTCATTTGACTATTTCTCCGAATTTAAAAATGGAATTTGGATAAACAACCAGAAAATGATTTCAGACAAGGACCTGGTAGTAATCGAAATAATTTCGTAAATCACTCTTTCTTTAACATTAAGTGTACAGGATCGAATCAGAGACTTGTAAACTTATGTTTGACACTGACGACAATTGCATTCATGTTTTACTTGACTGCAAGCGGATAATTAATTTTAAATCGAAGAATGGTTAACCTCACCGGAAAATCGCCCAATCGTTTTGTCCAAGAGTATCGATTAAATAAGGCATTAAAATTTCTACTCAACCAAACAGGTACAGTTTCTGAAATTGCTTTGTTAAACCCGTGTCAACAGTCAGCTTATTTCACCAAAGTTTTTAGAAAAAAATTTGGAGTATTACCTATATGAAATACATTTGATGTGGCACTTTTCTGTACACCTCAGGACAATACCAATTAAACTTATACACATGAAAAATTCAATTGGTAAGATCACTCTTTCAATTTCGGTTTTATTTCTTTCGTTAACCGTTGCAGCCCAAAACACAGAGATTAGCAAGACCGAATTGTCAGTGGTGAAAACTGCAGATGATAAAGACTTACAATGGGGGCCCTGTCCATCTTTCCTACCTAGTGGATGCGCCATTGCTGTTTTACATGGCGACCCTAGCAAACCGAATGTTGATGTATTCTTAAAGGTGCCAGAAAATTCTGATCTTCCCAATCACTTGCACAATTCAGCAGAACGCATGATCCTGATTACAGGCGAACTTGAGGTGACTTATCTTGGAGAAAAATCACAAACCTTAAAAGCAGGATCTTATGCATACGGCCCTGCAAAAAAGCCACACACAGGTAAATGCGGCGATGCTGGCCCTTGCATTCTTTTCATTGCTTTTGAGGAACCATTGGATGCAATTCCGGTCGATAAAAAATAAATTGAGGGAAGGTGGGTGGAGACCAAGACAGATCAGCGGATTACCATCTATCACGAAGTGTTATCACTATGTCTTCAATAAGATCCTCCATAGGTTCATATGAGCTTGGTACTCAGTTAGATTATCGTCCCGTCTTCCACCCCTGACGGGATTTTCAAGTTCTTGAGAGTCCCGTTTTAATTTTATATATGTGTAATTATCTGGATTACAGCCTAGTATATCGAAAATTACATTGGAGATATGAAATTCCGGCAAAGATACTGTCCTAAAACTTTAAATCTTACCAAGCTTATGAAAATTAATCTACTGAATATTTTCATTCTTTTATCTACTTCCCTGGCCAATATCGGACTTTTTGCCCAGCAGGATGGTTTTATCAAGGATTATCTGGAACGCTGGGAAACTTCCAGACAGTACCTGCTGGCTGTAGCAGAGGTCATGCCGGAAGAAAATTACGGATTCAGGCTTACAGAGGAGGCAATGAGCTTTGCAGAACAGTCGATGCATATTGCTATGGCAATTGATTGGCATGCCTTCAGCAAAGCAGACGGCCAGGAGTATGCCCCGCAATGGGATAAATTCTCTGTGGACGGAAAAAGCAAAAAGGAAATCCTGGAATTGTTGGACCGGGAATTTAGGCGTAGTGCCAATCTATTGGCTGATTTTGATTCGGAACGGCTGGAAGAAACCGGAACGTATTTCGAAGGCACACGTACCCGGAGGCAGTTTTTTTTGCTTATGGCTGATCACGTAACCCACCACAGGGGGCAGATGCTGGTTTACCTGCGCCTAAATGGGATAGTTCCTCCAAAATACATAGAATTCCAGTGAGTTTCATGTTTGGTTGTTAATTTCCGCCATGGTGGATTTCAGCTGTGTTTGTACCTTGAATAGCAGTGTTCTAAAAAAATGTAAAAGATTAATTATAGTATGCTCCGATACTTATGGAATTTTGACTTAAATCCCCCTCTCCCCATCTCTAACACCACTAATCCCTGGAGTCCTGTAGGGACGAAGGCTTTCAGTATTTGCAGAAAAACCACCAACAGCGCCATAGGGGCGAAACCTATTATTTAATGTTACGAATAGTACCGCTCCGCTGGAGCTAAGACAGAACCGCATCCTATTTTTTACAAAGATTTTGCTCCTACGGAGCTATCCGGTGCAAGTGGATAGGGTGGTTTCCTTTTCGATGGAAATGTGGGTTAGTTTTCAGCAGGAATGTAAAAAGGATCTGGATACAGCACCAACTGGTCACATTGCCCACAAGAGGGCCTGGAGGCGGGTGACATCGTGGGAGTCTTCCAAGGCAAGGTGACCCGCCGAACGAATGGCGCCACCCAGCTGATGGTGATCACCGACCGGCCGGCGGTGCTCGGTAACCAGATCGATCAAGATTCGGATCTCTGCGAGAAGGTGAGCTTTGTGGGTCAGGTGGGAGTCCGGGTGCGGGGAGCGGTGCGGTGATTGGATCGTCGCGTGCGACCTGGAAGATGGCACTGGGATAGCAGTACCTCTCCGGACGAGATCGTCCCTGCAGACCGAATTGTCGGCCGCGCCTGGGAGAACAATACTGACCCAAAAATCGAAAGAGTCAACACAGTCGTAGGCCTGGATATAGTGTGGCCAAAGATGGTTAAAGAATGGTGCTCAAAATGTTCTTAACTTGAGGACACTTCACATGAGCGGGCATTGGTCTTACTTCCAGCGGTATTTGGTGCCGCAGCATAAACGACATTTTCTAATGCACCCAAGTGAAAAGCTAAACATTAGCCTTGTATGTTGACTATATTTCTATATTAAGAATCTGATAAATCACAATGGTTTTTCTAAAAATAATCCGAACAATATTAATGGTTGCAATATGATGGGCTTGATAAGAGAATACCTATTACTACCTATTGCATTTATTCAAAATCCTGAAAATACCATTACAAATCACAAAATGAACAAAATAAAGTCTATTACACACATACTGCTTATTTCCTTATTTATTGGCTGTAATCAGGGTAAA
>JBGTCB010000692.1:0-3387 GCA_041748995.1 Saprospiraceae bacterium
CGATGAAATGCTGATCTTGCAGGGAGGAGAAGCAGGAGATACAGCCTCGGTACCGGAAGGAATCCGGAAGACCCTGCTGATCACCAGTGGCTGGAATAATGCAAAGCAAAACATTCTGCAGACGGAATTTCAAATCCGGCAAACCCGGCTCTATGCTCCCTTTGCCGGTATGATCGCCCGGAGGCAGCTACGGGAACATCAGGAAGCGCAACAGGGTGAAGTACTTTGCCTCCTGATCAATCCGGATAGCTATGAAGTCACCTTCACTTTACTGGAGCGGGATGCACCGCAGATCCGTTTGGGTCAGAGCGTTCAGTTTCTGCCCTTCAACCAGGCCAGCAAAAGCCGGTCTGCTACCATCTATCGTATTGATCCCCTGATTGATGAATACGGTTTACTCACTGTGAGAGCGAAGATCACGGGCAGCAAAGCCAACCTGTATGTGGGTATGAAAGCCCGGGTGAGTCTGGAAGATAAAATACCCCACCAGCTGATCGTGCCGAAGGAAGCTCTGGTCTTGCGAAGCAACCGCGAAGTGATCTTCACCGCCGATACCTTATCGGGCCTGGCCAAATGGAAATATGTGACCGTTGGCTATCGCAACGAGGAAGGCCTGGCCATTACCGAAGGTCTGGAACCGGACGACCTGGTCATTGTTGAAGGCAATTTAAACCTGTCGCATGATGCGGAGATTGTAATCAAATAATTTAATATCCGGAATGAAACCAGATGCTGCCATACTACATTTAGAACCCAGATTACGAACAAGACAGGAATTGGTGGGCCTTCTGAAAATCAGCTATTCCACTTTCTGGCGACGGATGAAAGAAATGGATGGCCAATACGGTCGTGCTTTGATCAATCTGAAAGATCAGCAGGAGATTGCGACGTGGTTTGGGTACCGGATTGAGTGGTTGGGCTGACTTAAAGTGTACTTCAAGGAACACAGAAAAATAAATTATGAAAGAAAATGAAAGAAGATGAAAGAAGATGAAAGATATTTGTTATCAACCATTCGTATTTTATTGTTGATCTTTGAAAGGTAACATTTGATGCAGAAATCCGGGCCCGGATGAACTTCAGTGTTATCAGCGGATGCCGAAAAGCTGGGACAGAGTAGGTTTTGCTAAATTCATGATATGATGAAGTATATTGCAATTTTTCTTTTCATAGGTGCTTTCAGTGTTTCATATTTGACACCTCAATTTGCCTACGCAGGGAATCCATATACGCTCGATACTCGGAGTTGTCCAACCGGATGCTCATCTTCTACATATAAAGTATGTTGGACTCACTGTGAATCTTGTAATTGTAATGTGTCCGCGCAAACTACTTGTGGCTGTGAAAATCCTCCACAACAATAAGAATAATAATACATGAAGAAATCTATGGTGGGAGAAGATATTTTAAAAAATCTTCTCCCTTTCCTATTTGCACTGATGTTTATCACATGCCAACACACTGGCGAAAGTACAGTTAATGACTTTCAATATTCAATTAAGCCTGACTTCAGTACTGCACAAACCTTGGTGCTGAGTGAATGGTTTGATTCTATAAAATTCGTAGCACTATCAACCGAGGCTCCACTGTTTGGACATGATGCATATAAATTATTGATTAAGGGTGATTTAATAGGCTTTTTATGGTGTGGATCCAGTGATGATTGTCAATTGAATATATTTGACCTTCAGGGAAATTTAGTGTTTAACTATTCCTCTGATCCATTCGGAAAGGAAGGTGTTCATACGATTTTCGACTTCGACATAACGGAACACGAATTGATTATATTACATGATGGTAAAGTAGCCAAATTTGATTTAGCTGATTTTAAAAAGCTTGGTGATGACGTTAAGTTAACTGATTGGTACCGATCGATCATCCGAATAAAATCAGGTTACATAGGTCATCAATCAACACTACCTTATGCACTTAATTATATGTCTTTAGAAGGTGAGGATATTGCAAAACGGTTTGAAGTGACTAATTATCCACTTTATATTTCTGATCTATTTCAGCACACTTCCGATGTTTATGCAAGCTGGGATAAATTATTTTATTTTAATTATAATCCAAACCTTTATAGGATTGCTTATGA
Organism: Saprospiraceae bacterium; assembly: GCA_041748995.1. Lineage (GTDB taxonomy): Bacteria > Bacteroidota > Bacteroidia > Chitinophagales > Saprospiraceae > JABDMH01. The sequence goes on from JBGTCB010000692.1 coordinate 2,096, forward strand.
AGACGGCTCCTATAGCGGATATTTAGAAGTAAATCTGGATAAATATGCGCTTTCCGAGGAAGAACTTGATGACCTTATTCGCGCCGGAGCTCAATTCGAGGAAAAGCATCATAGAATAATGACTAACGATAGGAAATTTTTCTTCTATAATGTGGTTTTCGATGTGAAGGATTTAACCTACCTCATGTTTAAAATGGATAATAAAAAATATACCTTTTTTTTTAAAAAAATGAATAGTGAGTATTTTGTTTTTGATGATATAATGAATGATTCGGGTTTTGATTTTCTCAGCTATGGCCCCTTTTTATCAGATTATACAGGTGTAGAGATGAATGGACATTCTTTTCTTGTGCTATCCCTGGATCCTGAGTATGTCCTTTCACATCCAGTAAGTAATACGTTAAAGATTCCATCTAATTGGGATGCTATCTCCAGTACAGTGGCAGTTGGCTCAAATCCCGTTCTGGCGTTCCTTAGATTTAAGTAAAAATATATAATTTATTTGTGAGAGTAGACAACATTGTAGGATTCTTTCGTAGGGCATTGGGTGGAATATAACAGGAACCATCTAATTAATCCCATTTTAATCAGATCGATCCCTTCATGGATCAGTAAAGAAAATCCATATAATCTTCAGCAGCCTGAGGATTATCTTTCTTTCGATTTAATTTCGTACTAGGTGATAAGATTGGGTTTCTTTTTCAACTTGCATTTTCTGCAGACAAATTGCCTTCGACATATGATCCCGGGGCATCATTTCCTTTCGAGGATGGGAGGTTGCAAGCAGGTTTCTGGTCAAAAATTCATTCCATTCCAATACTCAGACACCACCTTGATTATCTCCTCAGGGTCATCTAGGTCGTCTGCAAGAATGTTTCCCAGTGGTGAAATTAATATCACCTTCGATCTATTGTTCAGGCCGTAGAACCTCTTAAAAATATCCTGATCCTCCCTGTCCCTTACATAAAAAGTTTCATCGCACTGAGCATGCAATTCTTTATCCAAATAATCTATTCTTAAGTCAATGCAAATACGTTGTATATCATGATCTTTAAGAAAATCAACGAATTTCGGACTCCAGTCATTTTTGGGCAATTTCCGATATCCTTCTAATGGAGGATAAATGTACAGGATGACGAATCGACTCAGGTAGTTCTGCAGAGAAAATGGTTCATTTACCCCGGAAATTGAAGTCAGGTCCGTGGTGGGAAATCCGATTGTTGCATGCAGCAATGGATCAAGATAATGGTTGATCTCTTTAACTACCGGATGTTTTTGTAATCTTGCCGGCA
>JBGTCB010000693.1:0-4395 GCA_041748995.1 Saprospiraceae bacterium
GTTATTAATAAAAGCCACCAGTATCTTTTCATCCGTATCCATTACTTTTCTTTTTTGATCAAAACAGACTTGACCTCGTTAAACTCTTTTGCAGTGATGGCTACCTGTCCGGTTTTCGTTTCCAGAAGGACAGACGTAGTACCAATCTTAATGATTCTGCCTTCTATATCACTTACCTTTACCTGATCTCCTTCTTTGTAGATTTTATGTATGTAAAAAGAAGCCAGTATATTACTGACCGAAGTTTGAGCACCCAATCCAAATGCCAGGGCCGCACCGAACAAGAGAGCCGCTAAAATTATGTTGACCAATTGTGTAAGGAAAGCAATATCAATCCCGACCTGATCCACGGCAACAATGATCGAAGTGATGATAATCGTGTACTGAACTATTTTTCCGAGAACATTGCCATAAGTAATGGCGACCCGGGCCGTGGCGGCGGTAATCATCTCTGCCACCAGCCTGCCGACAATGATTCCCATAAAAACAATTAAAATGGCTGCTAAAATATTTGGTGAATATCTCAGGACGCTTCCGAGCCAGGTGGTAATAATTGAAAAGCCGAGTATTTCCGTACCAAGAATAAGAAAGAAAATAAAAATGATCCAGAAGGATGTCTTGCTAATAAATGTAGCTGACGGCCCGAAGTTGATGTGTTGAAACTTATCTCTGAATTTTTCATTGATCAGGCTGTTTACGTAATTTATTAGCCGCTTGACCAGGAATTCAATGAGACGCGCTACCAACAAACCGATTGCATATACAATAAGGGCAAGGATCAGTTTTGGAAGGAAAGCAATCAGGCTGTCCTTGAAACCAAATGTTATTTTACGAAGCTCTTCTACTAACTCACTATAATTCATTGTTAACGTTGGTTCAAATTAAGAAATCCATCTTAGTATCGCTTCAAAATACAAATACTTCTAATGAATAGGAAAAAAATAACTATTACTTCGTGTGCTTCCAAAATTTAGTCATTCAAATTTTTACTATTTTATTAATGATTTGCTGATTATCGATTATAGATTATAGCCAATAGACCCCTGTCGTAAATCACGCAGGTCGATTTCATTTTGAAGCGATTTTGATAAATGATTTGACCTGTAACATCCATCACTTGCACATCTCCAATAATTCTCATCCTAGCGTAAATAGCACCTCGGGTGGGATTAGGAAATATTTTAACCGAAGATCTAACCTGACTGGTGATCCGACGGGGATTCAAGAGGGCACTCACGTTCGAAAGAACAGATGGATTTTCAGTACCATCTTCCGGTGGACATTCTTCTTTATTGGAGACCACAGTTACTCAGAGTAATACCATGCTGCCTGGTAACACGAGATGGGCTTGATAAGCCAAACTCCGATTTATGTACCCAATACGGGAACATTATGTATCTTTGAAGCGTTATGAGAACGATATCGATTGGAACTCTCAAAGACTTTTGGTTACAATTCAGAGACTCTGAACAACCATTAAAATCATGGGCTCAAGAAATTAAGAAAGCCAATTGGCAGAACACTGCTCAACTAAAGCAGCAATTTGGAAATTCTTCAATTATAAATGCGAAAAGAGTAGTTTTCAATATCAAAGGCAATGATTACAGATTGGTGGCTGACATCGACTATAGGCTCAGAATAGTATTTATTGTGTGGATTGGACCACATGCTGAATATGGCAAAATTGATGTAAAAACGATACGATATGTTAAAACCGATTAAAAGTGATAAACAACACGAAGAATACTTAGAAAGGGCCTACGAACTTATGCAGATGGAACTAAAGCCTGATTCTAAGAACTCAGATGAACTGGAAGTACTCAGTATTTTAATCGAAAATTATGAAACTGAGAAATTCCCAATCGACCCACCAAATCCAATCGATGCAATATTTTTCAGATTAGACCAAATGAATTTGGATAGATCAGACCTCAATAAGATACTTGGATCGAGAAGTAGAGCCAGTGAAATTTTGAATGGGAAAAGAAAACTTAGTTTAGCAATGATCAGAAAGCTAAATACCAAATTGAAAATACCTGCTGAAATTCTGATAAGAGATTACGAAGTAGAGCACGCAAGATAACATCAGGCAGGCCGCTACTTCATTATCACTTCAGCCGATCGGCAGCAAAAAACGTAATGGTAAAGCCTAAAGGAAAGAATATCTACAACTTCAGAATACCTATTTTTTAGAAGTCCGGCGACGAATATCCGGCAGAAAATCCTCTGATGCGAATATATCGGAACACCGGGTTTCTCAAGAATAGAAGCACACCGCAGGTATTATTAGGTGGAGATTTTCGTGGAGCTACGGAAAAACTGAGAGGGGTACCTACTTTGAGATTGGACATTGTTCAACGGCAAATTGATTGGTATTGATCCAGTCTCTTACACTTTGTTCCATTCTATTATTGTAAAATTTAAGGGTATTATCTGTCTTCCTGGTACAGTTCTCGTCCTGATCCTGATATTCGACTGGTTTTGAAAAATACTCATAGCCGTAAGCATATTCTGATTAGTGAGCACCAAAATTTGGGTTCAACCACTTATCAAAAGGGTTTCATTAGTAGATGATTTTAATTAGTGAATTACTATAAAAGGTATCCGAATACTTGGTGTTAAGCACACTACATAATATCCTGATTGTAAATCATTTACGGGGACGATTAAGCGATCTTGATAGCCGCCTATTTCCTTATTCATGATAAAACTACCGGCGACATTGAAGATTGATACATTTGTAATTGCTAAAGATTTTGGGTAATCAATGAAAATTTCTGTTGTTGACGGGTTGGGATATACATTAGGTTGAAATGAGGTCGTTTCTCGATTAGCCACGAAACAGTTGGCAGAAGCGGCATGGGAAAAATCGTCGTCCTCATAACATCGGCCAAAAAATGGAAATCCGAATAAATCTTCATCTTGATTGTTGAAGGGAAAGAGATAAAGCTCTTTTCCGAGTTTCTCTACGATCCATCCAGTAAATCGGTAAAAGGAAGCTCTCTCATCTGTAAGATCAGAAATATGGTAGGTACGAAGAACGGTTTGGCCAGATGTGAGAATATCAAAAGAATCTACTATAGCATCGAAACTAACAATCTCTTTAGATCCCAGGCTCTCATAGGCATGAATAGAAAGGATGTCTCCCACTTTGGCACTAAAATCATAAAGAAGGTAGAAGCTATCGTTCAGGAGGTGATACACTTTATCTTCATCAACATGAACAATTTCTGGTTGCAGGACTATAGTGCTCCAATAGATTTCTCCGGTTGTATCGCAAGGTTCATTTCTGAAATGATCATAACATGACCACCTTTTTTCAATTACTCGAGCTGTAATACCATTCACTATGGTATCTTTTGTTACTTCCATGTAGTCGCCAGTAAAGGGATCGGTGCAAATAGCTCCAACAGGTGCGAAGTCTGAATTTGATTGACTCACTGAAAGTAAGGGAGATAAAAATAGAGGCAGATATAACAAATGTTTGTCTACGCTCTTCATGAAAGTACGTACATGGCGGTACAATGCAAATGATGAAGCTTTCATAACCAGGATTCAAGGTGAAAAATAGAATGTGAATTGGTAAATGTAGTTAAGGAAAAGTCACCACGCAATGATGTTGATCATTGTCTCCAAAGCGTAGCAGGGCATTGGTATTGTCGTCCGTATTTTCTTGAGGTCAGCATTGTACTGCTGGGAGTCGTGAGCCACCCTATCGGGATGGCTGCCGGATCTCCCAATCGCGTTCACCAAAATTTGGGTTCAACCACTTATCAAATGGCTTTTTTATAAACTTTTTACAAATCATTTACATCATTTTTACAAATGCAATGGCGTATAAATCCGGTATGTCTGTAATTTTGATGTATTACTTTAGGGTACCTCTATTTACCTCTGAATGAGTAAAAATTTAATAAGATGCAAGCCAGACAAGGCTGGAGGAAGGAAGATAGCCGTAGCTATCTGACTGACGATCAACGAAGTATGGCGAAGCATATTATTAAATAAGTTTTCGAAGAAAATTGTTTTTACCATGAACGAGGTTAATAGAGGTGCCCTTTATTAGAATCCAATTTTATTATGCATTTCCTACATCTGACTTTGTTGTGTTGTATGCTGAACGTCTTGGCCTATGATCTGGTTTTGGAATATCCACCGACATCCCAGACAAAGATTTTAAAATCCATCACTGCCAATCCAACCACAGCAAATGATGTTGGACCGGGAGCAACCAATATCATTTTCCAATCAAAAGATGGCGGACAGACATGGCAAGACATCAGCCATGGTCTGCCTGAAAATGAACAGCCTGAAGGTTTTTTTGCAGGAGAGTCAGATGTCTATTTACGGGTTAAAAATATAATGTATCGCAGTAAAAGCAATCTTAAAACTCCT
>JBGTCB010000694.1:0-2359 GCA_041748995.1 Saprospiraceae bacterium
TTCTCAACTGGTGTCTGAGGAATAAGGTCAGGTTCCTGCTGCTTCCTGCTTTTATCATTTTATGGGGATCTGTTATTTGGTTGGGATTCAATACTATTTTCGGTTTTGCTGCCAGGGGATTTGACCAGGTCAACGTGAATATCCGAACCACTTCAGTATGGTCCGGATTAACCCATACTTTTCCGGGTATGGGTAAAGAATTTATGCCATCTCTGGACGAAGGAAGCTTTTTACTCATGCCAACCTCCATGCCTCATGCGGGCATTGAACAAAGCAAACGGGTCGTGCAACAACTCGACATGCTCCTGGCCAATATTCCCGAAGTAGATCTGGCCGTGGGCAAAATGGGCCGTGTGGAATCTGCGTTGGACCCCGCTCCCATCTCCATGTATGAGAATATTATTAACTACAAACCCGAGTATCTGGTCAATAAAAAAGGACACCGGCAACGTTTCAAAACGGATAAGGAAAATCGATTTATCCTGGCCTCCGGTGATACATTGACCAATGAAGAAGCGCTGAAACGGGGAATCACGGTAGATGAATTAGTGCCGGATAAATCCGGCAGCTATTTCCGGAACTGGCGGGAACATATCCGTTCTCCGGATGATATCTGGAACGAGATTGTAAAAGTTACCCAAATTCCGGGTGTGACCTCTGCGCCTAAATTACAGCCTATTGAAACCCGTCTGGTCATGCTGCAAACGGGTATGCGCGCCCCAATGGGTATCAAAGTATTCGGACCCGATTTGAAATCAATTGAAGATTTTGGAATGAAGCTGGAAAGCATCCTGAAGGAAGTGCCCTCAGTGAAACCTGAAGCTGTATTTGCTGACCGTATTGTAGGTAAACCCTACCTGCATCTGAATATCAACAGGGACGCTATTTCACGATACGGCTTAAGTATTGATGATGTGCAGCAAACCATAGAGACGGCGATTGGCGGAATTAAGATTACCTCTACAGTAGAAGGACGGGAACGCTTTCCGGTAAGAGTCCGCTATCCAAGGGAGCTGCGGGATGATCCGGAACAACTTAAAAAGATATTTATTCCCACTCCGGTTGGTGTGCAGGTGCCATTGGATGAGCTCATTGATATAGAATACCTGCGCGGTCCGCAAATGATCAAGAGTGAAAACACCTTTTTGACGGGCTATGTTTTGCTGGATAAGAAAGATGGATTTGCGGAAGTAGATGTGGTGGAAGAAGCACAGCGCTTTATTCAGAACAAAATTGACAAAGGAGAATTGATTGTTCCTTCCGGTATCAGCTATAAATTTTCCGGTAGTTATGAAAATCAGGTACGGGCAGAAAAACGCCTTGCCATCATTGTGCCTCTGGTGCTTCTTATCATCTTTTTAATCCTGTATTTCCAGTTTAAATCGGTTACCACTTCCCTGATGATATTTTCCGGTATTGCCATGGCATTCAGCGGTGCCTTTCTGATGTTATGGTTTTACGGACAAGGCTGGTTTGCTGATTTTTCAGTTTTCGGGACCAATATGAGGGAGCTGTTCCAGATGCACCAGATCAACCTGAGCGTTGCTGTTTGGGTGGGCTTTATTGCCCTGTTTGGCATTGCCACTGATGACGGGGTTTTAATGGGCACCTATCTCGATCAGAGCTTTGAAAAACGAAAAACCACCACCATTCCCGAAATCAGAAATGCAGTGGTAAAAGCCGGACAGAGAAGGATAAAACCGGCGATTATGACTTCTGCTACCACAATCATCGCTTTAATGCCGGTACTTACTTCTACCGGTCGTGGGGCAGATATTATGATTCCAATGGCCATCCCTGCATTCGGAGGAATGATAGTGGCCTCCATTACTTATTTTATTGTTCCTGTGCTCTACTGCATGAGGGAAGAAAGAAAACTTAAAAAAGAAAAAGCATGAGCTATTACAAACATATCATATGCCTGATACTTTTGAGTACATCATGTATTGTACATGCGCAAACACTGCATGATTACTTAAAAGAGGCAGCAGAAAACAATCCAGGATTGAAAGCCAAATATGCTGAATTTGAGGCAGCCTTGCAACGGGTGGTACAAGCTAATTCCCTTCCGGATCCAACTCTTTCATTCGGGTATTTTATCAGTCCGGTTGAAACCAGGGTTGGCCCTCAACGGGCAAAATTCAGTTTGTCACAGCTATTTCCCTGGTTCGGAACATTAGCGGCAAAAGAAGAAATGTCGAGCCTGATGGCCGAAGCCAAATACCAGGAATTCCTGAACGCAAAAAACGAGCTGTATTACCAGGTAAAAGCAGCCTGGTATCCCTTATATGAAGTAAATCGCCTCATACTCCTTCAAAAAGAGAACAGGGAGATCCTTTTCACCTATAAACAGCTTGCC